>NZ_CAISIQ010000018.1 GCF_903885465.1 uncultured Nevskia sp. | reverse complement strand
GCGGCGGCCTGCGCCTGCTCTTCCGGGATGCCGCGCGGCAGGGCCTTGTCCTTTTGCGCGGCATGGATCTTCGCGATCACCGGCTCGGCCTTGGTGATCAGCGCGAAAGCCTTGAGCAGACGACCGGCGGCCAGGCTTTCGTCGACTGGCTTGAAGACGTCCTGGGTCAGGCGATCGAACTGCTCGCCCGGACGCTTGATGGCCAGGGCCGACTGATGGCTGAGCGCATCGTTCGGCAGCGCGCCGACCGGGTTCAGGCGCAGCAGCAGCATGCCGACGGTCGAAAGATAGGCGCCAAGCGCGCCGCCGAAGTTCGCGTAGATGCCTTCGAAAGCGTCCTGTACCTTGGCCAGCGCGAACTGCACCGAGTAATGCACCAGCGGCAGATCTTCCTCGCGGCGGCCTTCGGCCTCGTAACGGCGCAGCGCGCCGATCGCGAGCACCTGCCAGGCCAGGGCATCGGCGTAGCGGCCGGTGAGCTTGCCGCGAACTTTCAGCTTGCCGCCGATGGTGAACATCGCCAGATCGGTCAACACGGCAAAGCGCGTGGCGCTCCAGGCCAGTCGGCGGTAGTAGGTGGCCGTCGGGCCCGATACCGGCGAGCCGGCGGTCAAGCCGCGGGTCAGATAGCGGCCGATCGCGCGGAAGTTGTTGACGATGAAATGGCCGATCCAGCCGAGCAGGTTGTTGCGGAACGCCGAGGCATCGTCCTGCTCGACCGCGTTGACCACCTTCAGCGCATATGGATGGCAGCGGGTTGCACCCTGGCCGAAGATCATCAAGGTGCGGGTGAGGATGTTCGCGCCTTCCACCGTCACCGCGACAGGAGCGGATTTGTAGCCGGCGCCGAGGATGTTGTTCGGGCCCTGCATGACGCCGGCGCCGGAGAACACGTCCATGCCGTCGATCACCAGTTCCTGACTGAGCGCGGTGCTGTACGCCTTCATGATCGCGGACACCACGGGCGGCTGCTGGCCGGAGTCCACCGCCGAGCAGCCGAACACGCGTGCGCCTTCGAGCATGTAGCTGAGTGCTGCGATCTTGCCGACCTTGTCCTCGACGCCTTCCATGCGGCCGATGGCGATGCCGAACTGCTGGCGCACCATCGAGTACGGACCGGTGACGGCCGCCACGGCTTTCGCACCGCCGATCGCACCGGCCGGCAGCGACACCATGCGGCCACCCGCCAGCTGTTCCATCAGCATGCGCCAGCCCTGACCAGCGCCGTCGAGCTCACCGATGATGTTCTTCACCGGCACGACAACGTCCTTGCCGATCAGCGGGCCGTTGTAGAACGGATCACCGATCGGATCGTGATGATCGCCGTGGGTGAAGCCAGGCGTGCCTTCGTGGATCAGCACGCAGGTGATGCCGACGTCTTCGCCCTTGCCGAGCAGGTTCTGCGGATCGCGCAGCTTGGCGGCGAGGGTGACCAGGTTCGCGATCGGCGCCAGGGTGATGTAGCGCTTGCGGAAGTTCAGCTTGATCTTGGTTTCGCCGTCGACGTCCTTGAACACCAGACCATCGGCCTTGATCGAGGCAGCGTCCGAGCCCGCGGTCGGTTCGGTGAGGCCAAAGCAGGGTACGTACTCGCCGCTTGCCAGCTTCGGCAGGTAAGCGGTTTTCTGGGCATCGGTGCCGTAATGCTTGATCAGCTCTGCCGCACCCAGCGAGTTCGGAATCACCACGAAAGTGCCGACCGTCGCGTTGTAGGCGCTGATCTTGGCGAGGATCGTCGAGATGCCGAGGATCGAGAACGCTAAACCGCCGTACTGCCTGGGAATGAGAAAACTCATCATCCCGGTCTGTTTCACGAAGGCGAGGATGTCGTCCGGAATGCGCTTTGTGCGGCCGATCTCGAAGCGGTCGATCATCCGGCAGAGTTCTTCCACCGGGCCGTCGATGAAGGCCTGTTCTTCCGGCGGCAGCTTGTTGTAGTTCTCGGCAAGGATCTTGGTGAAATCCGGATGCCCCGAAAACAGCTCGCCATCGATCCAGATCGAACCGGCTTCCAGGGCCTGCCGCTCGGTATCCGAGATCTGCGGCAGGATCTTGTTGGCCTTCATCCAGTTCATCAGCATTGCGAACATCGGGTCATCTCCTTGGTTTCAAAATTTCCTTTGCTGGCCTGAAACGCGGAAGCCGCG
>NZ_CAISIQ010000017.1 GCF_903885465.1 uncultured Nevskia sp. | reverse complement strand
TGCGCTGGAAGCGCTGTCGCGCAGCCAGATTCGCGAGGTAGTGGTTCTGGGCCGTCGCGGTCCGCAGGATGCAGCGTTCAATTTTCCGGAGCTCGAAGAACTGGGCGAGCTGCCGGATACCGCGATCGTCGTCGAAGACTTGGCGGCGGCGGAATCGGTGCTGGCAACCGGGCAGGACGGTGATCTGAAGATGCGCATCCTCAGAGCACTCATCACCCAGCATCGCAGCGGCAGCCGCCGCATCGTGCTGCGCTTCAACACCCTGCCGATCGCCGTGATCGGTACCCAGGCCGTCGAAGGCTTGCGGGTGGCATCCAGGCTCGCGAACGATTCCTCGAACGAGGTGCTGGAAACCGGCCTGCTGCTGGCTGCGGTCGGCTATCGCGGCCAGGCGCTCCCGGGCCTGCCTTTCGACGACACGAACGGCGTGGTGCCCAGCCAGGACGGACGCGTGATGCAAGGCAATGCGCCGCTGCCCGGTTCCTACGTGACCGGCTGGATACGCCGCGGCCCGCGCGGAATCATCGGCAGCAACAAGAAATGCGCACGTGACTGCGTGGCCTCGCTGCTCGCCGATGCCGATGCCGGCTTGCTGCCGCGCGCAGGCACGCTGGACGGCCGCGAAGTCCTGGCCAGGCTGCGCGAGCGGTACTCCGTTACTTCCTACGCCGACTGGCAGCGCATCGACCAGGCCGAACGCCGCGCTGGCGCCGAAGCCGGCAGGCCGCGCGTCAAGCTGACCACGATCGATACCTTGATGAATGCCACGCGAGTTGCAGACGCGCGCGTCGTCGAAGCTGCCACGCCATGAATCGCATTTCCCACGTCGAAAATCCCAGCACGAACCGCCAACCATGACCGCCAAGATCCTCTACGAAAAAGACGGCGAGATCGCGCGGATCACGTTCAATCGCCCCGAGCGCAAGAACGCCATCGACCTCGAGATGCATCACCGGCTCGGCGAGATCTGGCGCGATTTCCGCGATGACCCGGAACTGAGAGTCGCGATCATCACCGGCACCGGCGATGCCTTCTGCGCCGGTGCCGATCTGAAAACCCACGTGCCGGAATGGGACGGCGTCGGCCCCAGCCTCGGCCGCGACAAGTTGCTCGACGGCTTCGCCGGCGGCATCACTCGCGGCGTGCACCGCATCTACAAGCCGATCATCGCTGCCTGCAACGGCTGGGTGCTTGGCGGCGGTCTGGAGCTGGCGATGGCCTGCGATATCCGCATCGCCTCCGAGCGCGCCCAGTTCGGTTCCTTCGAACTGCGCCGCGGCATGCACCCGGCCGATGGCGGCATCGTTCGCCTGGTCAACACCTGCGGTGTCGGCATCGCGCTGGAGATGGAGCTGACCGGCGAGCCGATCGATGCCCAGCGCGCGCTGGCCTGCAACATGGTGTCGAAGGTGGTGCCGCACGACGAGCTGATGGCGGCGACCGAGGACATGGTCGCGCGCATCCTGCGCAACGATCGCCGTGCAGTGGAATCGGCGAAGGAAACCATCTTCGAAGTGATCGGCCGCACGCTCGACGAGCAGCTGAAAGTGGAATGCCTGTACGGCTACGCGCTGTGCGGCGGCAATCCGGAACTGAACCGGCGCTCGCAGGAATTCCTCGACAAGAAGGACAAGGGCCGGGTCGGCGTCAACGCCAGCCCGCTCTGAAGATGACTTCGAGCAAAGCCGTGAGCGATCCGCTCAACGCGCCGCAGCTGAAACAGCGCGCCGCGTACAGCCACTGGGTTCGGGAGCATGTGCGCTGGTCGGACACCGACATGGCCGGCCACGCCAACAACCTGGTCTACGGCGCGTTCGCCGAGACCGGCCGGGCGATCCTGCTGCGCCGCTTCATGGCCGCGGATGCCGACCCGCGCGCACTGCTGGTGCTAGCCGAGTTCCGCATCAAGTTCCTGAGCGAGGCTCACTGGCCGGCCGAGGTCGACGTCGGCACCGGCGTGTCGGCCATCGGCACCCGTTCCTGCCGCATGGTGCAGGGCATGTTCATCGGCGAGCGCTGTATCTCGGTCGCCGAATCGGTGCTGGTGCTGGTCGACGAAGGCACCCGCCGTTCCAGCGACATTCCCCCAGCCATCCGCAGCCTGCTGCTGGAACATACCCTCATCGCAGCCCCTGAGCCCCTTGCCTCATGAGCCTGAAACCGATTTCCGAATGCGGCGTCGTCGTCCTCGGCGGCACTGCCGGCGTCGGCTGGGAAACCGCCGCGCAGTTCGCTGAGCAGGGCGCACGCGTGCTGATCCTTGGCCGCAACGATGAGCGTGGCGCTGCTGCCTGCGCGAAGCTGTTGGAGCGCGTACCGGGTGCCGATGTCGGCTTCGTCAGGGTCGACGCGACGATCGCCACCGAAGCCGTGCGCGCCGAAGCCGAGTGCCGCCAGCGGCTAGTCGCGATCGACGTGCTGGTCTGCACCACCGGACCCAGCGCACCGCCCCGGCTGATGCACAACATCCCGATCGACGACCTCCAGCAGCGCATCGAGGAAATCATGCTGCCGCCGCTGCACATGGTGCACGCGACGCTGCCGGGCATGCGGGCGCAACGCGCTGGCGCCATCGTCGTGGTGGCCTCCGATGCCGGCAAGATTCCGACGCCGGGCGAAACCATGGTCGGCTCGGCGATGGGCGCGATCCTGACCTACTGCAAGACCGCGGCCCTGGAGTGCAAGCGCGAGAACGTGCGCATCAATCTGCTGACGCCCTCGCTGATCGCCGGCACACCGGGTGCGCAGCTGATCTTCAACGAACCGTTCAGTGCCAAGATGTTCGAGAAAGCCTCTGCAATGGCGCATCTCGGCGTTGCCGATTGTGCCGACCAGGCTTCGATGATCGTCTACCTCGCCAGTCCGGCCGCGCGCCGGATGACCGGCCAGGCGATCAGCATCAATGGCGGCATCTCGGTCGCGTGATGCCCCAACCATGAACGGCCCACTGCAAGGCTTTCGCATCATCGAACTGGCCGGCCTCGGCCCAGGTCCTTTCGCCGCTGCGCTGCTCGCCGATTTCGGCGCCGATGTGCTGCGCATCGAACGACCGTCAGCGGTGCGCGGTGTCGGCGAACTGCCGCTGCGTTACGACTTCTACAACCGCAACAAGCGCTCGGTCGCGATCGATCTGAAACATCCGGATGGCATTGCCACGGTGCTCGATCTCGTCGAAAAGGCTGATGTGCTGATCGAAGGCTATCGGCCCGGCGTCACCGAGCGACTGGGCCTGGGGCCTGAAATCTGTCTCGCTCGCAATCCGAAGCTGGTCTACGGCCGGATGACCGGCTGGGGCCAGACCGGGCCGCTGGCCAAGACTGTCGGCCACGACATCAACTACCTGGCGCTGACCGGCGCGCTGCACAGTATCGGCCCGGCGGAACAACCGCTGCCGCCGCTGAATCTGGTCGCCGATCTTGGTGGCGGCGCGATGTATCTCGCGGTCGGCATCCTCGCGGCGGCGATGGAAGCGCGCCAGTCCGGACGCGGCCAGGTCGTCGACGCGGCGATCATCGACGGCGTCAGCAATCTGATGTCGGCGTTCCAGGCGCTGCGCCATCACGGCAGCTGGCAGGCCGAACGCGGCAGCAACTTCATCGACGGCGGCGCGCACTTCTACGGCACCTACGAGACTCAGGACGGCAAGTTCGTTGCCGTCGGCGCATTGGAGCCGCCGTTCTATACGGCACTGCTCGATGGCATGGGCTTGAGCAATGAAGCGCTGCCCGAGCAATACGACCGTCAGCACTGGCCAGCGATGCGTGCCCGCTTCGCGACCGTCTTCAAGACCCGCACCCGCGAGCATTGGGTGACGGAGATGGCCAATCGCGACGCCTGCCTGTCGCCGGTGCTGGACATCGACGAAGCGCCGCTGCATCCGCAGATGCAGGCGCGCGGCAACTTCACCGAATTCGATGGCACCGTCTATCCACAACCGGCACCGCGCTTCGGGCGCACGCCGGCCAGCCTGCAGCGGCCGCCACCGGCAGCCGGCCAGCACAGTCGCGAGGTGCTGCTCGAATGGGGCTTGAGCGATACGCAGGTCACGGCGCTGCTCAGCGCCGGCGCCGTGCATCAGAGCGGAGACCGTTGAACCCGTAACCAGCAACGACACCTGTCGACTGTCACCCGATTGCAAATCGTGACGGCGACTCGCCACCGGCAACACCGGCCACGTGCAGGCCGGAAGAGGAGCAGCAATGAACGACTATCTGAAGTTCTACATCCCGTTTGGCATCGTCGCCGTCGCTACCCTGGGTTTCGTGCTTGGCGGCCATTGGGTCTGGCTCGGCATCGCCACCTTTCCGCTGCTCGCCGTCTTCGACACCTTGCTGCCGAAGAACATGCGCAGGCGACAGATGAGCAGCCAGTTCTGGGCGACGCTGCCGGTCTGGCTCGCTTCGATCGGCTCTCTGGTGATCTACATCGTGGCCGCCTGGCGTTTGTCGACGGATACGCTGAGCAGCTGGCAGATCGCCGGCAGCATCTTTTCGCTGATGTGGATCTCGGTGGTGCCCGGCGGTCCGGCCGCGCACGAGCTCTGGCACATGCGCCATCGGCCGTCGCGGATGCTTGGCCACCTGACCCAGATCTGCATGTTTGACGGCCTGCGCGACATCGGCCATGTCGCCGGTCATCACATCGACGTCTGCACCCCGAAGGATGGCGACACCGCGCCGCGCGGCCAGAACCTGTACTGGTTCGCGCTGCACGAGCTGTTCGTCAGCGCCAGCATCTGCATCGGTCTGGAGAACCGCTCGCTGCGCGCACGCGGCTACAGCGCCCTGAACTGGCGCAACCGCTTCTGGCGTTTCGCACTGGCGCAGCTCGTGTTCCAGGGCCTGATCTTCTCGATCGCAGGCTGGCAGGGCGTGGCGGTGGCAGTCACCGCGATGCTCGCGGCAAGGGTCTGGGTGGAGTCGTTCAACTACTTCCAGCACTACGGGCTGATCCGCATCGAAGGCGCGGCCATCGGTCATCGTCATGTCTGGAATCACATGAGCGAGCTGTCGAGAGTCGCTTCGTTCGAGATCACCAATCACGCCGGCCATCATCAGGATTCCTACCAGCCGTACCACAAGCTGGCGCCGCATCAGGATGCGATCCCGATGCCGAGCCTGTTCATCTGCTTCTTCGCCGCACTGGTTCCGCCGATCTGGCACGAGCGCATCATCAAGCCGGCACTGAAGCGCTGGGATCTCGAATTCGCGACGCCCGAAGAGCGGGTGCTGGCCCGCGAACAGAACCGCCGTGCCGGCTGGCCGGACTGGATCGGTGAAGCCGGCGAACAAGCCGGACGTGCCAAGACCGTGGGCTGCTGAGCATGTGGCTGCCGCAGGAGATCCGCACGCTCGGCGATATCCCGCGCCACTACGCGCGGGTGATGCCGGAAGCGCCGGCGCTGATCGATGGCCGCGGCGCGATGTCCTGGGCCGAACTCGATGCCCGCTCGAACCGGGTCGCGAATCTCTTGCTGTCGCTGGGCGTCCAGCCCGGCGACCGCATCGCCCAGCTCGGCAAGAACAGCCTCGGCTACTTCGAACTGCTGTTCGGCGCCAACCGCATCGATGCCGCGCTGCTGCCGCTCAACTGGCGGCTGGCGGCGCCGGAGATGGCGGCGATTATCGAGGATGCCGAGCCGCGCCTGCTGATCGCCGATCGCGAGTACGCGAACATCGCAGCGCTTGCCGTTGCCGGCAGCGGCAAGGCCTGCCGGATCGTGATCTTCGATTCGCTCGATACCTCGGCGAACAGCGAATGGAAAACGCTGTGCGCGCAAGCCAGCGACGCCGATCCCGGCGTCGACGTGAACCCGTGGCATACGTCGATCCTGATGTACACCTCGGGCACCACCGGCAAGCCCAAGGGCGTGCAGCTGTCGCATCAGGGACAGCTCTATCTAAGGCTCTGCGAGCATCTGGAACCCTCGTTCCGGTATGCCCCGAACGACGTGATGCTCACCGTCATGCCGCTGTTCCATGCGATGGGCATCAGCCTGTCGCTGCAGGCGCTGTACAGCGGCGTGACCGTGGCCGTGTTCGCGATGCCCGATCCGGGCGAACTGATCCGCCTGATCGCCACCATCCGCCCCACCGTGCTGCCACTGGTGCCGACGGTGATCCAGATGCTGCTCGATCATCCGCAGGCGGCGAGTGCGGACTACCGCTCCGTTCGCACCGTGATCTATGCCGGTGCCGGCATTGGCCAGCATCTGCTGGGCCGCGCACTGCGGGCGCTCAGCTGCGAGTTCATCCAGTTCTACGGCGCCACCGAAACCGCTTGCGGCGTGACCTTCCTGCGGCCGGCGCAGCATCAACTCGATGACGCAGCCGCCCTCGCCTCCTGCGGCAGCACGCTGCCGCAGATCGAGATCAGGGTGATGGATGCGGAAGGACGCGAAGTGCCGAACGGTTCAGTCGGCGAGTTCTGGATCCGCTCGCCCTCGCTCAGCACCGGCTACTACCGACAGCCCGAGCTGACGGCGGCTGCGTTCAAGGACGGCTGGTATCGCTCCGGTGACGCCGGCTTCCGCGATGCGCGCGGCCTGCTGACCATCGTCGACCGGGTCAAGGACATGATCATCAGCGGTGGCGAGAACGTGTACTCCACCGAAGTCGAACAGGCGCTGCTGAAGCTGCATGGCGTGCAGCTCTGCGCCGCAATAGGGCTGCCCGATGCGAAGTGGGGCGAGCGGGTCGTCGCCGTGATCGTCGCCGATCCTGCTGCCGGCCTGACCGCCGACAAGGTCATCGCCCACTGCCGTGAATTGATCGCCGGCTACAAGCTGCCGAAGCAGATCGAGTTTGTTACCGCGCTGCCGATGACCCCGAGCGGCAAGGTGACCAAGCGGGCGCTACGAGAGCAGCTGCTCGACAGCCTCTCAAGCTGACCGGGCGCGGACCCGGACGGCAGCGGTCAGGAAGAAGACGCTGCTGTCGCCGTGGCCATCGGTCCCGGCTGATTCGGTGCCTTGGCTTCGAGGGCCAGGCGCCGGCGCACGCGCGCCGCATCGGCGTAGCGGGTCAGTGTGCCGTTGGAGTCGAGGAAGATCATCGCCAGATGGCGGCCTTCGACGGTGACATGCATCACCAGACAACGACCGGCTTCGTTGGTGAAGCCAGTCTTCTGCAGATCGATGTTCCAGTCGCCCGCGGCGCGCACCAGACGATTGGTGTTGCCGAAGGTCAGCGTGCGGCCGTTGGTGTGGACGGTGCTTTCCAGTTGCGTCGTGTGGCTGCGCATCAGCGGCTGGGCGCGAGCAGCGATCAGCAGGCGATGCAGGTCACGCGCAGTGGAGACACTGCGATTGGACAGGCCAGCCGGATCGGCGAAATGGGTCGAGTTCATGCCCAGCGACTTCGCTTTCAGGTTCATCGCCGCGATGAAGGCTTCACGACCGCCCGGATAGTTACGGCTCAGCGCCATTGCCGCGCGATTCTCGGACGACATCAGCGCCAGCAGCAGCATCTCGTCGCGGGTCAGCTGAGAGCCGACGGCGAGCCGCGAATAGGTGTGCCTTTCGGTATCGACGTCGGCGCTGCTGATCTCCAGCACCTCCTCCATCGGCAGCTTGGCGTCGATCACCACCAGGCCGGTCATCAGCTTGGTCAGCGAGGCGATCGGCAGCACGACATCGGGATTCTTCAAGGCCACCGCTTCGCCGCTGTCTTCATCGATGACCAGCGCTGCGTTCGACTTCAGCACCAGATCGCTGGTCGCGGCCTTGGCCTTGGCTTTCGCAACGGCCTTGCGCTTGGCCGGAGCGACTTTCGCTTGAGTCTTTGCCGAAACCTTGGCGACAGCTTTGGACTGGGCTTTGGGCTGGGCTTTCGACTGCGGCGCTTTGGCGCGCTCTGCGGCGGTAGCGGCCTGGGCCGGAATTGCGCAGGCGGCCCAGATCAGCGGCAGGACCAGAATGAGCCCGAGAGCAAGCTTGCGCGGCGCCGGCCGGGCGGAGGAAAGAGTGTTCACTAGGGGATTAAGACCTGAGCCTAGGTTGATGATTCGCAAACCTTATCAACTTGCGAGGCCGCTTGTCTTTCACGTTGGTTCGCCGGTTGCTGCCGTGCGTCGGCCGCCAGCACCTTCAGGGTGCTGGCGGCCTTGCAGCAGAGCAATTACGTGCAATCTCACTTCGCGCTGGCAGCTCCCTCAACCGGGCTGCCGAGCGCCTGTTTCAGGGCGTGCGAGCGCTCGATGATGTACTGATGGATCGCTTCGACCTCTTCCGGATTGAAGCGGCCAGCGAATGACGGCATGCCGCGATCCGACTTCGCGCCGGCGACGATGCCGGCGAAGATCGCGTGCTTTTCCGGCGTCAGATAGCGCAGATCGGGAATGACGCCGCCGCCGACGGCGTTGAGTCCGTGGCACTGCGCGCAGTTGTTGATGAACAGATCGGCGCCACGGGCCAGCGTCTTCGCGTCGGCCTTCACTTCCTGCAGTTCAGGCAAGGGCACGGCATCGTTCTTCGGCGCCGGCAGGCTCGCGGTGCCGCCGATCTTGAAGGTCAGCACCCGCGCTTCCGGACGAACCTTGGCGTAGTTGGAGATCGCGCCGCCGATCAGCGGGAACACGCCGCCCCAGCCGGCCATCACGGTGACGTACTGCTCGCCATCGACTTCATAGCTCATCGGCCCGGCCATGACGCCGGAATTGGCCGGCGATTCCCAGAGCTTCTCGCCCTTGTCCGCCGAGTAGGCAACGACGCGGCCATCGGCCGTGCCCTGGAACACCAGATTGCCAGCCGTCGCCAAGGTGCCGCCGTTCCAGATGTTGGTATATGCCTGGCTCCAGACTTGCTTCTGGGCTACCGGATCCCAGGCAATCAGCTTGCCCTTCAGCGACGCGGCGATCTGTTCGATGACCTTCGGATCAGCCGGGATCGGCAGATCGCCACCGATGTTCCAGACGCCTTCGCGATTGTCGAAACTCGGCTCCTTGTGCGGCGCCATCATCGAAGCCACTTCCTGCGCCGGGATGTAGACCAGACCGGTCTTCGGGCTGAACGACATCGGCTGCCAGTTGTGCGCGCCGAACGGGCCGGGGGCAACGACTTTCGCCTCCTTGCTCCAGTCGGCAACCTTCTGATCGACCACTGGCCGGCCGGTCTTCAGATCGATGTGCGTGGCCCAGGTGGCCGGCGCGAATTTCTCGGCCGACAGCAGCTTGCCGTCCTTGCGATCGAGGACATAGAAGAAGCCGTTCTTCGGCGCATGCAGCAGCACCTTGCGCAGCTGGCCATCGAGGGTGATGTCGGCCAGGATGATGTTGGCGCAGGCGTCGTAGTCCCAGTTGTCGTTCGGCGTTTCCTGGTAGTGCCAGGCGTACTCGCCGGTCTCGGCCTTGACTGCGACGATCGACGAGATGAACAGGTTGTCGCCGTTCGGCTCGTCGCGTTCCAGCTTGTTCCAGGACACGCCGTTGCCGGTGCCGAAATAGATCAGATCGGTCTCCGGGTCATAGGCGATGGTGTTCCAGACGGTGCCGCCGCCGCCCTGCTTCCAGTACTGCTGGCCGGTCCAGGTCTTGCGCGCCATGGTGATCGCCGGGCTTTCGTCCGGCTTCGCCGGATCACCCGGCACGGTGTAGAAGCGCCAGGCCAGCTTGCCGGTGGCGGTGTCGAACGCGGAGATGTAGCCGCGGGCGTTGTACTCGGCGCCGCCGCTGCCGACCAGCACCAGATTCTTGACCAGCAGCGGCGCGCCGGTCAGCGCGAAGGTGCGACCGGAACCGTCCTTGGCATCGACTTCCCAGGCCTTGGTGCCGTCCTTGGCGTTGATCGCGATGACTCGGCCATCGAAGGCAGCGACGTAGACCTTGCCCTGACCGATCGCCACACCACGATTGACCACGTCGCAGCAGGCGTTGCCGGACTTCGAGCGCTGCACCTCGGGGTCGTACTTCCACAGCTGCTCGCCGGTCTTGGCGTTGATCGCGTAGACGATGCTGTAGGCGCCGGTGGTGTACATCACGCCATCGACGACGACAGGTGTCGCTTCCGCACCGCGATCGATGTCGACCTTGTAGCTCCAGGCCAGACCCAGCTTGGCGACGTTGCCGGCGTTGACCTTCTCCAGCGGGCTGTAGCGCTGCTCGTTGTAGGTGCGGCCGGTGCTCAACCAGTTGCCGGGCTCGCTGTCACCTGCGGCGATGCGTGCGGTGTCGACTATTTTCGACTCGGCCGCCGCTGCCGGTTCGGCTGCCGGAGCGGAGGTATTGCGCTGGCAGCCGACGCCGAACGCGACAAGACCGACGAGGGCCAGCTTCGACAAGGCCAGTTTCAGCAAACGATTGCGCATGAGGATGTTGTTCATCGTGAGGCGAGTCTTGGTCCGTGGAGATCGAGCGGCAGGGCCGCGAGCAACGACATTATCGCAGTGCAGAACAGCAGACCCAAGGCGGATGCGCACTTATCGTTCTTGACCAGCGCCGAGGGAACACACTTGAGTCAGGCTTTCGGCGGCGGCCTGACAGCCTCCCTGCCCGCCCAATACAACACCACGATCAGCAAGGCATACGGCAGCACCGAAAACAGGTCTGCGTTTGCGCCTTCGAAGAACGGATTGTGGGACGTCGACCAGTCGGTGATGAAGCTATCGAAGTCGCTCAGCACGCCGGCGGTGAAGGCGATGATGATGCCGGCCAGCGCACCCCCGGCGATGTAACCGGAGGCCATCAGCACACCCGGACTGCGATCCCCGGCCGCATTCCGTTCGTCGGCCGTGGCGTTGCGGTGTTCGGCCTGCCGGTTGCGGCGGCGATCGACTGCCCAGCGCACCATGCCGCCGACGAAGATCGGCATCGACGATGACAGCGGCAGATAGACGCCGACCGCGAACGCCAGAGACGGCACGCCGGACATTTCCAGCACCAGCGCAATCATCACCCCGAACAGCACCAGCGCCCAGGGCAGCTGCCGATCGAGAATGCCCTTGATGATGTAGGACATCAGCACCGCCTTGGGCGCATCGTACTTGCGCACTTCGCTGCCATCCGGCCGCTGCTTGTAGCTGCCGTTGATGCCCGGATCGACCAGGTAGACGACCTTGCCCTGATCATCGACCAGATACTTCCCGGCCGGGCCGCCGGCGAGATCGGTCTTGTGCCAGACCCGATAGCGGTGCGCATCCTGAGCCGCCTGAGGGCCCTGCAGGGTCGCGGTCTCGGTGAGCGGCGCAGCATCGGTGCTCAAGCCCGGCGCCACCTGCGCGATCGGCACGTAGACGGTAGCGGCATCGTTGAGCTTGATCAGGATCGGCCCGAGCATCAGCGCCGAAGCGAGCGCGCCGAACAGGATCGCGTACTGCTGCAGGCGCGGCGTGCCGCCGACCAGATAGCCGGTCTTCAGATCCTGCGAGGTGGTGCCGGCGTTGCTGGAGGCAATGCAGACGATCGCGCCGACCGAAAGTGCTGTGACGTAGTACGGCCCGCCGGTCCAGCCGACCAGCAGGAAGATCAGGCAGGTGAACAGCAGGGTCGCCACGGTCATGCCGGAAATCGGATTGCTCGACGAACCGATCTCGCCGGTCAGCTGCGAAGACACGGTGGAGAACAGGAAGCCGAACACCAGGATCAGCAGCGCGCCGAGCAGGTTCATGTGCAGCGGTGTCGCCAGCATGATGGCGACGACCAGCAGCAGCGAGCCGATCAGCACCCACTTCATCGGAATGTCCTGATCGGTGCGCTTGCTGCGCATGCTGTTCTGGCCGACACCTGCGCCGCCGAAGCTCCGCAGCGCGTCGCGCAGGCTGAGCCAGATCATCGGTATCGCCCTGATCAGACTGACGATGCCACCGGCCGCCACTGCCCCGGCGCCGACGTACAGCACGTAGGCGCCGCGGATGTCGTCCGGGCTCATGTCGCGGATCAGCTTGACGCCGGGCGCCAGCGGCACGGTCAGCGCATCGCCGAAGAAGGCGATCATCGGGATCAGCAGCAGATAGGCCAGCACGCCGCCGGCACACATCAGTGCGGCGATCCTCGGCCCGATGATGTAGCCGACGCCAAGCAATTCGGGGGAGATCTCACAGCTGACCGAGCCCGCCTTCAGCGGCGCGCCGAAGACATGCTCGGGCACATCCTTCCAGCCCTTGAAGGCGACGTTCAGCGCCTTGTACAGCAGGCCGATGCCGAAGCCCGCGAAGATGATTCCGGCGCGGCTGGCATTGGCGCTGCTGTCATCAGCGCTGCCCTTCGATAACTCCGACGCCTTCAGCACTTCGGCACAGGCGGTGCCTTCCGGATACTTCAGCGTCTCGTGCTGGGCGACGATCAAGCTGCGCCGCAGCGGAATCATCATCAGGATGCCGAGCAGCCCGCCGAGCACGCCGACCAGCAGCACCCTCAGGATGTCGAGATCGAAGCCGAGAATCAGGATCGCCGGCAGGGTCACGCCCAGACCAAAGGCGATCGATTCGCCGGCCGAGCCCGCGGTCTGGACGATGTTGTTTTCGAGGATCGTCGAATCACGGCCGCCGGCTTTCGAAACCAGGCGGAACAGGGTGATCGCGATCACCGCCACCGGGATCGAGGCACTCACCGTCAGCCCGACCTTGAGCACCAGATACAGCGAGGAAGCGCCGAAAACCATGCCGAGCAAGGTGCCGAGTACCACGGCGCGCACCGTGAACTCGGCGATCTGCCGGTCTGCCGCGATGAAAGGCTCGGGGGCTGTCACGGGAACCTTGTCGGGCAGGCTGGACACTGAATGGAACTCCGATTCTGGGGGCGAGACCGGGTGAGCAAATGACGCGCCATCCGATCCATCCCGGCAGAATGCCGCAGCCGTGACCACCGCATCCACAACTGGCAAGCCAGCCCGCCCCGCGAAGCCCCGAGCGAAAGCTGCGGCGAAGCCTTTGGATACCGTCGAGCAAGATGCCGCAACGATCATCGTCCCGGTGCGTGAACTGGTCGAGTTCACCGCCAAGCGCGGCGATCTCGATCGTCGCTTCACGCCGGCACCGACCGGCCAGCAAGGTATTGCCGGCCACGCCACCGTCACCGGGCGGCGCCCGGACGGCTACGAGCGCGAAGTCAGCCTCGAAGGCCGGCACGAGGAACTGCGGGTCCGCGGCCGAGCCGATGGCTATGACGCCGCCAGCAACGACCTCGAAGAGATCAAGACCCATCGCGGCGACAGCGCGCGGATTCCCGACAACCATCGCGCGCTGCACTGGGCGCAGCTGAAGGTCTACGGCGCGCTGCTGTGCCGGGCACGCGGGCTGGAATCGATCACGCTGAGCCTGGTGTATTTCCGTATCGACGACGAAACCGAAACCTCGATCAGCGAAAGCCATGAGGCGGCAGCGCTGTTCGAGTACTTCGAGCAGCAGGCGGCGAGCTATCTGGCCTGGGCACGCCAGCAGCAGGCGCATCGGCTGGCGCGCAATCAGGCAATCGAAGGCCTGACGTTCCCGCACCTCGAGTTCAACGCCGGCCAGCGCGCGCTCGCCGCCGCGGTGTATCGGGCAACCCTGAACAAGCAGCCGCTGCTGGCGCAGGCGCCGACCGGCATCGGCAAAACGCTCGGCACGCTGTTCCCGGCGTTGAAGGCCTGCACGCGGGCGCCGATCGACAAGCTGTTCTTTCTCACCGCGAAGTCGCCCGGCCGGCAGGTGGCGTTGGACGCGCTGGCGCTGATCCAGGGCGATCAGCCCACGCTGCGCGTGCTGGAACTGGTGTCGCGAGACAAGAGCTGCGTGCATCCGGACAAGGAATGCCACGGCGCCTCCTGCCCGCTGGCGCAAGGCTTCTACGATCGGCTGCCGGCCGCGCGCGCCGCGGCGGTGAGCGGCGCGAAGCTCGATCAGCGCAGCGTGCAGACGGTTGCCGCCGCGCATGTCGTCTGCCCGTATTACCTGAGCCAGGAGCTGGTTCGCTGGGCCGATGTCGTGGTCGGCGATTACAACTATTACTTCGATGCCCACGCGCTGCTGCACGGCCTGACCGTGCTCAACGACTGGAAGATCAGCCTGCTGGTCGACGAAGCCCACAACCTCGTCGACCGCGCTCGCGACATGTACTCGGCAACGCTCGATCAACGCGCCTTGCAGCGTGCGCGCAAGGCAGCGCCCGACGAACTGCGCGCATCACTGAATCGCGTGCAGCGCCGCTGGCCAGCGGCTGACGCGCAAGCACCAGATGGCTATCAGGCGCTGGACATCCTGCCCGCTGCGCTGATCGACGCGCTAGCCGATTTCATCGCCGCCGCCAGCAGGCTGCTCGGCGAAACCGGCGAACGCCTGCCGTTCGACCTGCAGCAGTTCTTCTTCGATGCGATCGGCCTGGTGCGGCTGGCGGAAAGTTTCGGTCCGCATTCGATGGTCGATCTGAGTCGTCACGCACCGGATGCCTTCAGCACCAGACCCGGTTCGACCTTGTGCGTCCGCAACGTCGTGCCGGCGCCGTTCCTCGGACCACGCTTCGCCGCAGCCCATGGCGCCGTGCTGTTCTCGGCGACGCTCAACCCGCCGGACTACTACCGTCAGCTGCTCGGGCTGGCCGATGACACGCCCTGGCTCGACATCGCCTCGCCGTTCTCGGCCGATCAACTGTCGGTGCAGATCGCCAGTCGCATCTCGACCCGCTTCGATGCCCGCGAAGCTTCGCTGGCGCCGATCGTCGCGCTGATCGCCGCGCAGTACCGCAAGCAGCCGGGCAACTATCTGGCCTTCTTCAGCAGCTTCGATTACCTCGATCGCGTGCTCGCCCGGTTGATCGAAACGCATCCGGATCTGCCGGTCTGGGCGCAGCAGCGGCGCATGGACGAACCGGCTCGCCTCGCCTTTCTCGAACGCTTCAGTGCCACCGATCAAGGCATCGGCTTCGCGGTGCTCGGCGGCGTGTTTTCCGAAGGCATCGACCTGCCCGGCGCGCGGCTGATCGGCGCTTTCGTGGTGACGCTCGGCATTCCTCAGATCAATCCGGTCAACGAAGCGATGCGGGCGCGGCTCGAAACGCTGTTCGGCGCCGGCTACGAATACGCCTATCTGTATCCGGGCCTGCGCAAGGTCGTGCAGGCCGCAGGACGAGTGATCCGCCATCACAGCGATCGCGGCACCGTGGTGCTGGTCGATCGCCGCTACGCGCGGGCCGATGTGCAGGCCTTGTTGCCGTCCTGGTGGGCGATCAACCGTTTGTAGGTCGCCCCGCGGGCGACGGCGCAGCGGCCAGGAGCGTCCGACGAGGCCCGACCTACGCGTAGAGCCGACGCAGCTCCGTCTTGACCAGCTTGCCGTTCGGGTTGCGTGGCATCGTCTCGATTACGTGCAGAGCCTTCGGCAGCTTGTAGCGCGCCAGGCGCGGCGCGACGAAGGCGAGCAGCGTCTCCAGATCAAGTGCTTGTCCAGCCTTCAGCACCGCGATCACGACCACGGTTTCGCCCCAGCGCGCGTCGGGTGCACCGATCACCGCGACCTCGGCGATCGCCGGATGTTCGTAGAGCAGGCTTTCGATCTCGGCTGGATAGATGTTCTCGCCGCCGCTGATGATCATGTCCTTGAGGCGATCGCAGATGTAATAGAAGCCTTCTTCATCGAAATAAGCGCCATCGCCGCTGTGCAGCCATCCGTCGGCATCGATCGCTGCCGCGGTCTCCGCCGGCCGCTGCCAGTAGCCCGGGGTGATGTTGCCGCCGCGCATGCAGATCTCGCCGCGCTCGCCCGGCGTGGTGATGGTCCGGCCGTCGCTGTCGATCAGCTTGACCTCGGTCAGCATGCCGGGCCGGCCGCAGGAACCGAGCTTGGGTAAAGCCCGGCCGGTTTCGAGGAAGGTGGCGCCGGTCGAGGACTCGGTCATGCCGTAGCACTGGCTAACCGGGATGTTGCGCGACTCGTAAGTACGCAGCAGCGGCTCGGGCACCGGCGCGCCACCAGCAACGATCAGACGCATCGTCGAAAGATCGGTACTGGCGAAGCGTGGGTGCTGGCTGGCGAACAGCATCATCGCCGGCACCGCGAAGCTCACGGTCACCCGGTACTGCTCCAGCGCATCCAGGAACTGCCCGGCCTCGAAGCCCTGCTGGAGCACGACATGACCGCCGATCAGCAAGGTCGGCAGCAGCGCCACGCAAAGGCCGCCGCTATGGAACAGCGGCGCGCAGTTCAGAGTCACGTCCTGCGACGTGTAATCGCTGGCCAGCAGCCAGTTGAGATTGTTGGTCCACAGGTTGCGATTGCTGAGCATCACACCCTTGGGCTTGCCGGTGGTGCCGGAGGTGTAGATCAGCACCACGACGTCATCCGGCTTGCCATCGATCGCCTCGGGTATCGGCAAGTCCGCGGCGAGCTGCGCGTCCAGCGCCTCCCAGCCTGGCTGTGCGGCGCCAAGTAGCAGGCGTCGCTGCACCGGCAGATCGGCCAGCGCCGGCTCGATCAGCGCCGCGTGCTGCGCGTCGGCAACCAGGGTGTGGACGCCGGCATCTCCGATGATGTCCGCCAGCTCGGTGCGCGACAGCCGATAGTTCAGCGGCGCGAAGATCGCACCGATGCGGGCGCAGGCGAACAGCGCGACCAGGATCTGTGCATGGTTCAGGCCCAGCCAGGCGACGCGATCGCCAGCCTGCACGCCACCCTGCACGAACACCGCAGCCATCTGCTCGATCTGCCGCTGCATCTCGCCATAACGCGTGGTCCGGCCTTCGAAGCTCACCGCCGGTCTTTCGGGCATCCGCAAGGCGCGGCGGCGGAACGATTCGGCAAAGCCCTGAGGGTCGAGACGGGAGGTCGGCATGGCGGTAGGGTCGTCGTGGATGTGACCGCAGCAGGCAGACAAGACTGCGATCGTCGAAAATAGTCGGGTACCGTACCAATTTCTTCGTTCCGGAAGCAGACATGTCCGACACACCCGCCATCGCCCCTGCCCGCCTCGCGGCGACCATCCTGCTGCTGCGCGACGATCCCGCCGCTGTCGAAGCGAAGGTCGACGCGCAGATGGAAGTCTTCATGGTGGTGCGCCATCAGCAGATCGATTTCGCCTCTGGCGCGCTGGTGTTTCCGGGCGGCAAGCTCGCGGCCGGCGATAGCGATCCGCGGCTCACCCAGCTGTGCTCGGGCATCGACGGTCTGTCGACCGAGCAGCTGGCGTTGAGAGTCGCGGCGATCCGCGAAGCGTTCGAGGAAAGCGGCGTGCTGCTGGCGCGCAAGCGTGGCGCGTCCAAGCTCATTGACGCTGAGGCGCTAGCTGCGCTGGATCGCTACCGCAAGCCGCTCGACTCCGGTGCGATCGGCATCGTCGAGATGCTCGAAAGCGAAGGCTTGGAACTGGCCTGCGAAGCACTGGTGCCGTTCGCGCACTGGGTCACGCCGACCTTCATGCCCAAGCGTTTCGACACTTATTTCTTCCTCGCCGTGGCGCCGTCCGAACAGGTGGCGGGTCATGACGGCCGGGAGATGGTCGACTCGGTCTGGCTGCGCCCGGCGGCGGTGATCGCCGAGGCTGCGGCGGGGACTCGTACGCTGGTGCCGGCCACCTTGCTGAACGTCGAGAAGCTCGGCGAGCAGACCACCGTTGCTGGCGCCTTGGCCGCGGCCCGCAAGCAGCCGCCGGTGATGGTGCTGCCGGAAGTCGTCGAGCAGACCCCTGGCGTTGAAAGCGCTCAAGGCAAGCGGACGCTGCGGATTCCGAGCAACGCCGGCTACAAGGTCACCGAGTTCACGTTCTAAGCTTGGTCTTCGGGCTGTCCCTCGCTTTACAGCGCAGCGCAGCAATCGGGACAGTAGCGGCCCTTGCTTCACCGGTCTCCCGATCCAATGCTGGCGACGATCTCTTCCACCTATCTGCCGATCGCGCTGGCCGTGATCATGCTCGGCCTCGGTCTGTCGCTGACCACGGCGGACTTCCGTCGCGTGCTGACCCAGCCGCGCGCCGTTGCCGTGGCGCTGGTCGTGCAGGTGCTGATCCTGCCGGCGATCGCCTTCGGGCTGTGCCTCGCCTTTGCGCTGCCAGCAGAGCTGGCCGTCGGCCTGATGGTGCTTGCCGCTTCACCCGGGGGCACCAGTGCCAATCTGTTCAGCCATCTGGCGCGTGGTGACGTGGCGCTGAACATCACCCTGACGGCGGTGAACTCGGTGCTGGCGATCATCAGCCTGCCGCTGATCATCAATCTCGCGCTGGTGCATTTCATTGGCGAAGGACGCAGCGTGCCGTTGCAGTTCTCCAAGGTGGGGCAGGTGGTGGCGATCGTCATCGTGCCGGTGCTGATCGGCATGCTGCTGCGCAATCGCCGGCCGGCGCTGGCAATCCGCTTCGAGACGCCGGTGAAGCTGTTCTCGGTGCTGTTCCTGCTTCTGCTGGTGGTGCTGATCATGGTCAGCGGCTGGAAGACCATCGTCGCGCACATGGTCAGCGTGGGCAGCGCTGCGCTGCTGTTCAACCTGATCAGTCTGGCCATCGGCTACAACCTGCCGCGACTGCTTGGCCTCGGCCGCCCGCAGGCAATCGCCATCGGCATGGAGATCGGCGTCCACAACTCGGCACTGGCCATCGCCATCGCCTTGTCGCCGCTGCTGCTGAATCAGCCGACGATGGCGATCCCGGCAACGCTGTACAGCCCGATCATGATGGTGACCGCCGGCCTGTTCGCGTTCTGGCTGACGCGGGGCCATCGCAACCACACCGCTCACCACGATGAATAACTCGCACACCTGGATCGCGGCACTGGCGACGATCGCGGTGCTGGTCGCTTACGAAGCCGTGCAGGCGCTGATGCGCTGGCGCACGCCGGAGCGCGTTGCCCGCACCTCGCACACGCGGCTGCGCGAGGAATGGTTCGCCGCCGTATCCGGCCATCCGGGTTCGGAACTGCTCGCCGTGCAGACGCTGCGCAACTCGCTGATGTCGGCAACGATGACCGCCTCGACCGCCGTGCTCGGCCTGGTGGCCACGGTGAGCCTCGCGGCGCCGTCACTGCACGCCCGTTTCAACGACCCGGATGGCCTGGTCCTGATCACGCCCAGCCTGATGCTCGAGCTGGTCCTGCTGAGCTTGCTGTTCGCGTCACTGGTCTGCTCGGCGATGGCCGTGCGTTATTACAACCACGCCGGTTTCATCATCGGCATGCCCAGCGAATCACCGGCCCGGCAGCGCTGGAACGATGCCGGACGAGTCTGCGTGCGGCGCGGTGGCGTGCTGTACAGCTGGGGCCTGCGCTATCTGGTGCTGGTCGCACCGATCCTGGCCGCGGCCCTGCATCCCTACGCCGGCCCGCCGGCAGCGCTGCTGGTGATCAGCGTGCTCTATGGCTTCGATCGCAGCGAGACGCCGGTTTCGCTGCGCTGAGCCTTCAGGCGGTCAAGCTACAGCCGATGATCCTCAAGCAGCCGACAGGCTGCGCCCAATGATGATTTTCTGGATGTCCGAAGTGCCTTCGTAGATCTGGCAGACGCGGACATCGCGATAGATGCGCTCGACCGGGAAATCCTCGACATAGCCGTAGCCGCCGAAGGTCTGGATTGCCACCGAGCAGACCGCTTCTGCCGTTTCTGAAGCGAACAGCTTGGCCATGCAGGCCTGTTCCAGACAGGGCACGCCGGCGTCCTTCATCCGCGCTGCCGACAGCACCAGCTGGCGTGCCGCTTCGAGGCGGGTCTTGGCATCGACGAGGCGGAAGCTGACCGCCTGATGATCGACCAGACGCTTGCCGAACGAGGTGCGTTCGCCGGCGTAGCGGATCGCCGCTTCAAGTGCGGACTGCGCCATGCCGACGCTCTGCGCAGCGATGCCGATGCGGCCTGATTCCAGGCTCGACAGCGCGATCCTGTAGCCCTCGCCTTCGCCGCCGATCATCGCGCCGAGCGGCACTTCCAGATCATCGAACTGCAGGCTGCAGGTGTCGGAAGCCTTCTGGCCAAGCTTGTGCTCGATCTTCGACACGCTGTAGCCGCTGGTGTCTGTCGGTACCAGGAACGCCGAGATGCCGCGCTTGGGATTGGCCGGATCGGTGACCGCGAAGACGATCGTGTAGCGGCCGATCTTGCCGCTGGTGATGAACTGCTTGGCGCCGTTGATGACGTAGCGATCGCCATGACGCACGGCGCGCGTGCGCAACGCAGAGGCATCGGACCCGGCCTGGCTTTCGGTCAGCGCAAACGCGCCGATGAACTCGCCGCGCGCGGCCGGGCGCAGCACGTCGGCTTTTTGCGCGTCCGAGCCATAGCGCTCGAGGATCGCGCAGAACGGCGCGTTGTGGACCGACATCACCGTCGATACCGCGCCATCGCCTTCGGCCACGGCCATCAGCGCCAGCGCATACGAGACGTAATCGGCGCCGGCGCCGTCCCAGTCCGGCGACACGGTCATGCCGAGCAGGCCGATGCTGGCCAGGCCTTCGAATACCGCCGGCTCGATCGCCAGCGCCTTTTCGCGCGCGGCAGCGCCTGGAGCCAGCACTTCGCGCGAGTAGCGGCGTGCGGCGTCGTCGACCAGTCTTTGTTCTTCAGTCAGCATGAGTTCGTGAGGTTCGGTTCGAGAGAGATCCAAGCGTTGATGGGCCTGTACAAGCTTGCTGCAGGGCTTGCGCGCCATCACAGCCCATCTTCAAAGCTGGATTGTGGCGGGTCTGATGTCGGCTCGCCCCAGCCATTTGGCCGGGGTTCGCACTCCGTTGACCGAAGCGCGCTGCGGCTTGATGCTGGGCGTCCTCGGTAAGTCTGCGATCAACGGATAAGCTACGCCGACAAGCAGAATGAGGAATTCGCCGCGCAAGCACCTATACTCGCGTGCCGGCGGTAGTCGCGGGCTTGCAACAAGCTTGCAGCACTGGCGCAATCACACAATCACATCTAAAGACATCAGGAGCCCCATGGCCAAAGTAGCCTCGAAGACCACGACCAAGACCGCCCCGACCAAGGCCGCTGCCAAGCCGGCCGCAACCAAGGCCGCCGCCAAGCCGAAGGCTGCCGAACCGGCAGCGCTGAAGCCGATCAAGGAAACGCTGAACAAGACCGGGCTGATCGCCCACCTCGTCACCCATAGCGGCATCGAAGCGAAGGGCGTCAAGAAGGTGCTGGAAGCGCTGGAAGGCGCGATCGCCTCGTCGGTCAGCAAGAAGGGCGCAGGCTCGTTCGTGCTGCCGGGCTACCTGAAGATCTCGGCGGTCAAGGTTCCGGCCAAGCCGAAGCGCAAGGGCATCAACCGCTTCACCGGCCAGGAGCAGACCTTCGCCGCCAAGCCGGCCTCGCTGAAGATCCGCGTGCGTCCGCTGAAGAAGCTGAAGGACGCGGTGGCCTGATCGGCCATTGCTGAAGTCTTGATCGCCGGCCTCGATGCCGGGTGGTCCTGAGCAAAGGGCGGCGACCGCAAGGTCGCCGCCCTTTGTCGTTTCCGGTGGCAGGCGCACCACCAACGAGCGGCCGCGGACTGACTGTCATCGGATAACCGCAAGGCCTTATTCCGGCGCGAAACCTGCTTATGCAATTATTGGTGGACGGCCTGGTCGCACGAGCTACCCATCATTTTTCGCGCATCAGACTGACTCGATATAACTCGATCGTCGGTGGCTAGCGGTAACATTTAATTATTAGGTCATACCGATATAACAAGCGGCCTCGCATACTTCCTCATCTGCAGATTGGAATCCCATGTCGACCTCGAACACTGACGCACGCTGTCCAGCAGTTGCCATCATCGGGGCCGGCTTCAGCGGCACGATGGTCGCCGTCAATCTGCTACGCGAAGCGACGGGCCCGCTGCGAGTCATCCTGATCGAACGCGCCGACGCGGCCGGTCTTGGTGTCGCCTATCGCGAGCAGCCGGACTGCCATCTGCTCAACGTGCGCGCCGAAGGCATGAGCGCGTTTCCCGATCAGCCCTCGCACTTCCTGAAATGGCTCGCCGAACATCGCGGCGACGAAGCGCTGGTCAACCCGGCCGCGTTTCTGCCGCGTCGCCTGTATGGCGTCTACCTGCGTTCGATCCTCGCCGAAGCCGCCGCCACCTCGCGCCGCGACGTGCGCCTGGAACTGGTGCATGACGAAGTGCTCGGCGTTGCTGCCAGCGAGCGTGAAATCCGCCTGCGGCTGGCCAAGGGCAACCCGATCACCGCCCAGCGTGTGGTGCTGGCGATGGGCAACCCCGGCCCGGCTGATCCGCCGGCTGACGATCCGTCCTTCTATTCGAGCCCGCTGTACCAGAGCCACGCATGGTCCACGCATGGTCTGATCTCGGTGCGTCACGACGATGCCGTGCTGCTGATCGGCTCCGGCCTGACCACCTTGGACTGGCTTGCCGCGCTGCATGAGCGCGGCCATCGCGGGCCGATCCACGTCGTCTCGCGGCGCGGCTTGCTGCCGCGTGCACATGCGGTTGCGCCACGGCATGTGCTGAGCTTCGATCTGTTCGCGGTCCCGCCGACGGTGCGCCAGTTGATGCGCGTGATCCGCCACGAGATCGATGCGGTGATCGCTGAAGGCGGCGACTGGCGCTCGGTGATGGATGCGCTGCGGCCGCACGGCCAGCGCCTGTGGCAGAGTCTGTCGCGCCCGGAGCAGCTGCGCTTCCTGCGCCATGCCCGCACCTATTGGGATATCCACCGCCATCGTGCGGCGCCGCGTATCGTCGAGACCGTCAACCGGCTGACCCAGCGCGGTCAGCTCGAAGTGCTGGCCGCTCGTCCGATCAGCTACGCGGACAACGGCGATGCCGTCGACGTGCAACTGCGCACCCGCGGCGGCAAGCAGACGATCACCCGTACCGTGCAGAGAGTCGTCAACTGCACCGGCCCGGACAGCAACTACCGGCGCCTGAACCATCCGCTGCTGCAGTCGCTGCGCGAGCAGGGGCTGGCGACGGTCGACACCTTGGGCCTCGGCCTGGAAACCGACGCTGCCGGCGGTCTGGTCGAGCGTGATGGCGGTGTGTCGGCCCGCGTCTTCACCCTGGGCCCGACCCGCAAGGGCGAGCTCTGGGAAACCACCGCCGTGCCGGAAATCCGTGGCCAGGCGCAGAACCTGGCGCGGCATCTGCTGAGCGTCATCGACGCCGCCCAGCCTTCGCGTCGCGAATCCGCGAACGAGCCACTGCTGGCGGTGCTGCAGGCGGGCTAGAAGCTGCCGGCTGCCGCCTTCCGAAGATTCGGGGAAGGCTGCGGCACTTCTGCTGACTGTGAACAACGACGCCCGGCGCGAAATCTCGCCCGGGCGTTTTTCGTCGCCCCTTATTCCATAAATTGATATATAAAAATTCCTTTATATTTCTTTATTGAATATCAATCGCCCCGTACAGTCTCGTTCCGTTATCAACCACCGCGTTTCAGGAGCGAGTCATGGTCATCCACGCGATCAACAGCAGAAACCAAATCCCCGGCCGAATCGTCGAGATCGTGCTCGGCCCGGTGGTGTCCGAAGTCGATGTCGAGACCGAGTCCGGCATCGTCACCTCGATCGTCACCACCCGTTCGATCAAGAGCCTGAACCTGCAAGTCGGCACCGAAGTGCTGGCCGTGTTCAAGGCTACCGAAGTGATGCTCGCGAAGATCTGAGTCCGTCTTCACCGGCCTTCTTCCCTCGTCAACGAGCACCGCGCCCATGTGCCTGATCATCCACCAGCCTGAAGAACATACGACGCCCATCGAGCTGCTGCGCTCGGCTGCCGAGTACAACCCGGACGGCTTCGGCTTCATGGGTTTCGATGCCTTCGGCAAGCTACGCATCGAGCGCAGCGCCAATGCCGACGTGGCGCTCGCTACCCGGCTGGCCGAGGAATTCGCCGGGCTCAACTGCGCGTTCCACTTCCGGCGGCGCACGCGCGGTTCTTCGCATGTCGAGAACCTGCATCCGTTCAAGATCGCGCCCGGTCTTTACCTGATGCACAACGGCACCGCGAAGGTCGAGATCCGGCAGGCGGGGCGCTCGGACACCTGGCATCTGGTGCACGACTACCTGGCGCCGTTCCTGAGCAGCCGGCGGAAGCTGATCTACGACCGCGCCTTCCGCCACATCCTCGATGCCTGGCTGGGGCCGCAGAACCGCATCGTCTTTCTCGATGAAGCCGAAGGCCGCATCGAGCTGCTGCATCGCGCCGATGGCTACGACTGGAACGGCTTGTGGCTCAGCAATACGCGCTGGGTCGATCGCAGCCTGCTGTCGCTGGCCGGCCATGACGGCGTCTATCGCGCGACCGAGGCCTCGTTCTGCTGAACGAGAAATCGACGTTCTGCTGAAGGGCAAGCAAGCCCTGCTGAAAAACCATAACGATCAAGAATCAAGGGAAGCGTCATGAAACTCCGTCAACTGCATTACGTGCAGGAAATCTCCAAGCGCGGTCTGAGCGTCACCGCCGCCGCCGATGCCTTGTTCACTTCGCAGCCGGGCGTGTCGAAACAGGTGCGCTTGCTCGAAGACGAGCTGGGCGTCGACATCTTCGTGCGCAATGGCAAGCACATCTCCGAGATCACGCCGGCCGGCAAGCGCATCCTCGAGTACACGGCGCGCCTGCTGCTGGAAGCCGACAACATCCGCAACATCGCCGCCGAGTTCCGCACTGCCGATCGCGGTGATCTGAGTGTCGCCACCACGCATACGCAGGCGCGCTATGCGCTGCCGCCAGTGATCAGCGGCTTTCGCCAGGCCTGGTCGCAGGTGGCCCTGCATCTGCATCAGGGTAGCCCGCCGCAGATCGCCAAGATGGCCGTCGAAGGCACCGCCGATTTCGCCATCGCCACCGAAGCGCTTGAGCATTTCGATGAGCTGGTGATGCTGCCCTGCTACCACTGGAACCGCAGCATCCTGGTACCGCCGACCCATGCGCTGGCGCTGCGCTACCGCGCCCAGCCGCAGGAGCTGACCCTGGAAGCGATCGCCGAGCATCCGGTGATCACCTACACCTTCGGCTTCACCGGCCGCTCGAAGCTCGATCAGGCCTTTGCCGCGCAGGGCCTGAAGCCCGACGTGGTGCTGACGGCGGTCGATGCCGACGTCATCAAGACCTACGTCCGCCTGGGCTTGGGCATCGGCATCGTCGCTTCGATGTCGCATGACGAAACGCTCGATGCCGATCTGGTCAGCCTGCCGGTCGATCATCTGTTCGAGCCGAGCACCACGCACATCGGCTTCCGTCAGGGCATGTTCCTGCGCGGCTACATGTTCGATTTCATCCAGCGCTTCGCGCCGCACCTGACCCGCGAACTGGTCGAGGCGGTTGCCGCTGTGCCCGATGCCGAGACGCGCCGCCGTCTCGTGCAGGAACGCATTCCCAAACTCCAGCAACGTTAAAACGCGATGAACATTCGAACCCTTGTTTCCGCTGCCACGCTTGGCAGCTTCGTTGCTCCCTGGACCCCAGCGCTGGCCCAAGAGCCGGTCATTGCCACTCCGGCAGCGGATGCAGCTGATGCAGCACCCGCTGCAGAACCAGTCCCGGCCGTGACCGCAACGGCAAGCCCGACCACCGTCGCGCCGGACGTTGCCCGTATCGAAGAGATCGTGGTCACCGCCACTCGCCGCAACGGCTACATCGATGACATCCCGGCTTCGATCAGTGCCTATGGTGGCGAAGATCTGAAAGCGGTCGGCGTGCGCGATACCCGTGAGCTGTCGAAGCTGGTAGCCGGCTTCACGGCGGCGGATTCCGGCTTCAACACGCCGATCTACACCTTGCGCGGCGTCGGCTTCGCCGATTCCAGCTTTGCCAACCAGTCGACCGTCGGCGTCTATCTCGACGAAGTCGCCCTGCCCTATCCGGTAATGACCAAGGGCCCGAATCTCGATCTGCGTCGCGTGGAAGTGCTGAAGGGGCCGCAGGGCACCCTGTACGGCCGCAACTCCACCGGCGGCACCATCAACTACATCGCCAACAAGCCGACCAAGGACTTCGCGGCCGGCATCGAAGCGACCGGCGGCAGCTACGGCCGATTCGATACCGAAGGCTTCGTCAGCGGCCCGATCACCGACAACCTGCGGGTCCGCCTTGCCGGTTCTCTGAGCGAATCACAGACCGGCTGGCAGACCAGCAACACGCGGCCGGATGACCGGCTCGGCAAGATCTCCAAGCGTGCTGCGCGCGGCATCGCCGACTGGGATGTGATCGAGGATGTGTCGGTCCGCCTGGCGGTGTCCGGCTGGATCGACAAGAGCGAGCCGCAGGCACCGTACGCAGTCGACATCCGACCACAGAACCCGTTGGTACCCGGCAATGCGTCGATCTCGCCACGCCTGCGCGATTACCCGCTGATCCCGAACAACAACAGCAACAAGGTCGCCGACTGGAATCCCGATGGCGGCTTCGGCCTCAACGACAATTTCTGGAACGCCACCCTGCGGCCGCAGTGGAACATCAACGAGAACCTGAAGCTGATCGGCCTGTTCGCCTACTCGCAGGTGCGTTCCGATGGCTCGGCGCTGCCACAGGGCGGCACCAATCTGGAAAACATCGACCAGTTCCTCACCGGCAACATCCGCACGGTCTCCGGTGAAGTGCGACTGGAAGGCACCATCGGCAGCAGCGCCGACTGGCTGGTCGGCGTCAACTCCAATTACGACGAATACGGCATCGTCAGCGAAGGTCGCGGTTCGGAAAACAGCCTGAATTTCCCGCTCTACGGCTCCACGCCACCGCTGTTCACGCCGCTGGTACTGAACCGCGGCTCGGCACGCGGCGATGGCCAGATCCGTTCCAACGGCGCTTTCGCCGATGCGTCCTGGGAGTTCATCGAAACGCTGAAGCTCACCGCCGGCGTCCGCTACTCGCGTGAAGCGCAGGCCTACAGCGGCTGCACTTTCGAGAACGTCGACAACGATTCGATCATTCCACTATCGACGCTGTTCACCGTCGCCAGCCTCGCCCGCGGCGGCAGCTCCATCGTCCGCCCCGGAGAATGCGGCAGCGTCGATGCCGACGGCAACGCAGGCCTCTACAGCGATCATCTGAAGCAGGACAACATCTCCTATCGCGGCGTGCTCAGCTGGACGCCGATCAAGGACACCTTGTTCTACGGCTCGTACACGCGCGGCTTCAAGTCCGGCGGCTTCCCGACCGTGTTCTCGGTTGATCAGGCCAGCCTGGCACCGGTGGTCCAGGAACGGCTCGATGCCTATGAAGTCGGCGCCAAGCTCGGCCTGTTCGACAACCGCGTGCAGATCAACACCGCCGCGTTCTATTACGACTACAAGAACAAGCAGCTGCTGACCTATTTCAGCGACCCGATCTTCGGCAATCTGCAGTATCTGCAGAACGTGCCGAAGTCGCGCGTCGAAGGCGGTGAAATCACCGCCACCTGGCTGCCGATCAAGAACCTGAACCTGACGGCGCTCGGTTCCTATGTCCGCACCAAGGTCATCGAATTCGTCGGCCAGACCGCCACCGGCGACGACTTCGATTTCGCCGGCCGGCCGTTCAACTACGCGCCGCATCTGCAGGGCAGCCTGCTGGCCAACTACACGTTCACCATCGATAACTCGCTGAACGTCTCGCCCGGCGTGGTCTGGACCCACACCGGCGAAACCAACTCGACCCTGGAAGGCGATCCGGTATTCAAGCTCAACGAACACCAGATCATCGACCTGCGCCTCGGCTTCTCCGCACCCGGCCAGCAATGGCAGGTCACCGCCTTCGTCCGCAACCTGACCAACGAGTTCTACCGCGCCTCCGTGGTCAACCTCGGAGACACGGCCTTCGCCTACGCCGGCCAGCCGCGCATCGTTGGCGTGACGTTCAGCTACGACGTTCGCTGAAGCATCGCAGTCAAGAAAGCCCCGCAGCTTGTGAAAGCTGCGGGGCTTTTTCGTATGAGCCCGGAATGAAACAACATGACCACATCCGTTCGTTTGATCGCTGCTCAAGCTTCCTGCAAGCCGTCTGATTAAATTGCTCACAGTGGCAGCAGCAGCCTGCCGAACCAGTGACAGCTCTTCCCATCACGTCGTATATGCCGTGGTCCGATCTCTGACCGCATTGCCCACCGTTTGGCGAGCCCGGCACCTGCTAGACCGGCTGTCCTGCGACCGAACCGCGCATTGATCCAGACAACGGCTTCCTTAAGTCGGGCGCATCGAGCGATAGCTTCAACAGCCTTCCAAGTGCGTTGCCTGCCCGCCCCCTTCGGCATCGGCAGCATCGGCATCACGCCAGACTTCTTGTCCAGGTACGGTCTCGATAGAGGGCCTTAAAACCAGTGATGGCGGCTTTGCCGATCAACAGCGTGTCGTCAGTCGGGTGTGGCAATGGTGCGACCTCCCCCTCCGGCGATTCCTGAATAACGTACGTCGATACAGATGTGATCTTCCGCACAATGAATAGCCGTAGTTTGGCTTCATTTTTCCGGCCGCCGACTTATCGTGGCGACTAGGGCTCACCGTCGCGGCGCAGCTCGAAGCTGGGTTGCTTGGGGGAGGGCCCAGTTTTATTCGAATCATAAAAACTTAACAAACCAAAGGGAAACCATCTTGAACTCAAACATGTTGCGTGCACCGCTGTTTGCGATTGCGTTGCTGGGTGTCACCAGCTGCGCGACGATCATCAATGACAGTGGTCAGATCATCAACGTGTCCGCATCGAACGGGAAGCCGGTCGAAGGGACGATCAACGGCATTCCATTCAAGGGCCCCGTCCCCGTGACCGTGCAACGCGCTAAAGCGGCACTCGATATCAAGTCAACCACGGAAGGCTGCGCCCCGGTCACCACCGTGAAGAGCGAAACCAGTGGCGTTTTCTGGTTGAACATCATCCTTGGTGGCTTTTTCGGCTCAACGACCGATTACGCCTCCGGCGACATGTGGAAGTACGACCAGAACGTGATCATCAGCTGCGATCTGTAAGCGCATGCCCTCAAGTCCATGCCGGCGCGCCTGCGCCGGCATTTTTTTGCTCGCGATCGCAGTATTGGATGTTTTTAAGCACCTCTCGATATGCCAGCCACGAGGCCAGAACGTCGCCAGTGTA
>NZ_CAISIQ010000016.1 GCF_903885465.1 uncultured Nevskia sp. | reverse complement strand
GTAAAAGCCTTGCAAGCCTACGGTTGCGGTCAGCCACAGCATTAGGCCGGACAGCAGCAGCGTCAGGCTGCGGGGCGTTGCCTCGAAACGAGGGAGGGATGCCGGTATGTCGGTGCGCAGGTTATCCAGCCTGCCGAAGTACAGGCCGGTGATCATCGCCAGCGGCATCGCATAGAAGATGAAATTCACTGCGGCGTGAGCGAACAAGCAGCTCAGTCCGCCAACAAGGCCCGCGGCCTCAATGAATTTCGGTGAATCAGAGGTGCTGTGCGCAGAGCGCCATAGTCTGCGGGCAGCCAACACGACGCCGAAGGCGAGCAGCAGCAGCGTGCCGAGCAGCACCGGACCGCCTTCGGCGAGCACCTGCAAGTAATCGTTATGAGCGAGATCGCCGCTCGACGAAGAATCTCCCGGGCTGCGGAACATCAGATAGCGGACCTTGTAGGTGCCCAGGCCGCTGCCGTACCAGGGCCCGTCTTCGACCATCCGCCAGGTGGATCTCAATATCTCCAGCCGATCCTGCGTCGACTGGTCATTCGTGATGCCTGTGAGCCGCGACAACGAACTCGCGTGGTGCTGGAACGGCACGATCAACGCCAGCGAAGCCACGAAGATCGCAAGGCTCGCGGCCACCGTTTTCCAGGCGTGCCGGTCATGACGAATCAGCAAAGCGCCGAGGACTGCAACGCCAAGCAGAAAACTGAGATGCCCGCCGCGTGAGGCTGTTGCAGCCAGACAGAGCAACGCCGCCCATAGAAACCATGCCGTGCGGGACCGCAAGGCAACGGCGAAGCCATCGGCCTGCACCCTGTCATGAAGCTGGGCGATCGCTGGCAGCGCGAAGACGTTGCAGAACGCCGCCAGCACATTGAAATCGAGAAAAATCGAAAACGGCCGACCGCGAAGCAACACGAACTCGATGACGCCGAGCACCAGCACCCCCAGTGCGACGATCTGGATCAGCTTGAGACTGGAGCGCCATACCCTGTCGTCGCGCAGCGCTACTGTTGTCGCGAAATAGGCCAGGGGCATGGCCATGAACACCCAGGCTGCCAGCAGCGAAAGATTGGGCAGCAGGCTGAGCTTGCTGGTCGCCAGGCAGTAAGTCGCGAATATCGCCAGGGTGATCGCGCTGAACGAGTGCGAACGGCGATCAGGCGGTGCGCCACGGGCGACATTGATTCCGTAGATCAGCAGCGCCAACAGCACGGCTGATGAAACATACAGCGGAATCACCTGATAGCCCCCCAGGTAAAGGCAGGAGGCGGTGAAAGCAGCGACAGCGCCTGCGCTGATGAGGGACTGCGATTTGGCGTTCACGAAATGCAGATTCCCTTCGCGGAAAGAAAACGCCGCCCATGAGGCGGCGTTTCACAACAATTGCTTGCCGGAACCGGGGGCTGACCAGAGCCTTCGAAGGCCGTACAGAGAACCTGCGATTACTACCGCGTGTCGCGGCCCAAGGTCAGCAGATCGATATTACGGAACCGCCGTAAACGTACCGGTAGTGCGGCAATTCGCCGGGAGATACTTGAAGTTCGTCGTCGCTGCGTCAGTCGCGCAATTCCAGGTGATGCTGTTGTCGGCCTGCTTGGACGCGACCAGGATGATGTACTTGCCGTTAATACCGGCATTGACGCTCTGCACCAGCGCGCCGATGTTGCAGTTGGCGTCGGTCGTAACGGAGGTCACGTACTTTGCGCCGGTCGGTGAGGACACTCCGGAGGCGGAGGTCGTTGCCGGGCAGGCGCCCTGCGACGCTACATATTCGGCGACCGAGGTCTTGGCGCCGTCCAACTGGGCGACGGCTTCGGTCACTTTCGCGCGGCCGATGTAGTCCTGGTAGGCCGGCAGTGCAATGGCGGCGAGAATGCCGACGATCGCGACGACGATCATCAGTTCGATCAGGGTGAAGCCCTGCTGGGTCTTTTTCATGGATGGAAGCTCCTGGAAGGTGTGGCTGTGTTTGGGGAGAATCGCCAAGCTGGGGAGCAATGCCTATGCCATGCGGATAGTCACGAAAAATACTATTAAAACCAATATTTTATGGAAAATATCGGATATCGGAGACTTGACGCGACGGACTATTTTCCGTCCAGCAGTGACAAAAACCGTCAGCTTCAGGCGCGCCTCCCGGTCAGTAGAGTCCGGCAGCTGACTCCATTGAACCGCGCCGCAAGCTAGGCGACCTTTTGCATGCATGGCGGCGATGTGTCCGGCTACGACTGCTACATCGAATCTCCCGAAGCCTCGACGAAATTGCAGATCCCTTTCGCGGAAAGAAAAACGCCGCCCTGGAGGGCGGCGTTTCAACAACAGGTGCTTACTGAGACCATCGGCTGTCTACCGCCGTCAAGGGCAACGAGGGCACGTGCACTCCAGTCCACGAGAATGGTCAGGCTAGCTAGGCAGATGCGTTTTACGGAATTGCGGTGAATGTACCGGCGGTGCGGCAATTCGCCGGGAGATACTTGAAGTTGGCCGTATCTGCGTTAGTTGCGCAATTCCAGGTGATGCTGTTGTCGGCCTGCTTGGACGCGACCAGGATGATGTACTTGCCGTCGATGCCAGCATTGACGCTCTGCACCAGCGCGCCGATGTTGCAGGCGGCGTCGGTCGCAACCGAGGTCACGTACTTCGCGCCGGTTGGTGAGGACACTCCGGAGGCGGAGGTCGTTGCCGGGCAGGCGCCCTGCGACGCTACATATTCGGCGACCGAGGTTTTGGCGCCGTCCAACTGGGCGACGGCTTCGGTCACTTTCGCGCGGCCGATGTAGTCCTGGTAGGCCGGCAGTGCAATGGCGGCGAGGATGCCGACGATCGCGACGACGATCATCAGTTCGATCAGGGTGAAGCCCTGCTGAGTCTTTTTCATGGATAGATGCTCTTGGATGGTGTGGCGGTTTGGGGGAGAGCCAACCAAGCTAGCGAGCAATGCCTGTGCCACGCGAGTTGTCGAAAAAATCTCTTTCGAATGAAGGTCTTCTGAAAACTGCAGTGCTCGGAAAGCTGACGCAACCGACGACTTTCCGTCCCGCAGTGACAAAAACCGTCAGCTTCAGGCGCGCTTCCTGGCCCTCAGAGACCGGCAGCCGGATCGATCGGACCGCGCTGTAAACTACGCGACCTTTTGCATGCGCAGCGGCGATGTGCCCGGCCCGCGATTGATGCATCGCATTTCCTGAAGCCTCAACGAAGCACCCTTTGAAGCCCGCAATGAAGCCTGACTACAGCCCCGTCGAAGTCGAAGCACTAGCGCAGTCCTACTGGGCCGAGAACCTGTGCTTCAAGGCGGTCGAGAAGCCGGGCGCCGACAAGTTCTACTGCCTGTCGATGTTTCCGTATCCGTCCGGCAAGTTGCACATGGGCCACGTACGCAATTACACGATCGGCGATGTGATCAGCCGCTATCAGCGGATGAAGGGCAAGAACGTGCTGCAGCCGATCGGCTTCGACGCCTTCGGTCTGCCGGCCGAGAACGCGGCGATCAAGAACAACGTGCCGCCGGCGCAGTGGACATATTCGAACATCGACACGATGTGCGGCCAGCTGAAGCAGCTCGGCATCGGCTACGACTGGGACCGCAAGCTGGCGACCTGCGAGCCGGAGTACTACCGCTGGCAGCAGTGGTTCTTCACCGAGCTGCTGAAGCGCGGCCTGATCTATCGCCGCAATTCGCGCGTCAACTGGGATCCGGTCGATCAGACCGTGCTTGCCAACGAGCAGGTCATCGATGGCCGTGGCTGGCGCAGCGGTGCGATCGTCGAGCAGCGCGAGATTCCGCAGTGGTTCCTGAAGATCACTGCCTACGCCGATGAACTGCTCGAGGAAGTGAAGCAGCTCGAACACTGGCCGGAAGCGGTGCGAACCATGCAGTCGAACTGGATCGGTCGTTCGGAAGGTCTGGAGATCGACTTCACTGTTGCCGATCGCAGCGAAAAGCTCACCGTCTTCACCACACGTCCGGACACGCTGTACGGCGTGACCTTCGTCAGCGTTGCCGCCCAGCATCCGCTGGCACTGGAAGCGGCTTCGCGGGATGCGACGGTCGCTGCGTTCGTCGAGGAAGCCAGCCGTGGCGATGTCACCGAAGCGGCGATGGAAACGATGGAGAAGCGCGGTGTCGCGCTTGGTATCGACGTCATCCATCCGCTGACGGGTGCGCGCGTGCCGGTCTACGCCGCCAACTTCGTGCTGATGAGCTACGGCTCCGGCGCAGTGATGGCAGTGCCGGGTCATGACCAGCGCGACTGGGAGTTTGCGACCAAGTACGGTCTGCCGATCAAGGCCGTGATCGCCGCTGCGGCTGAGGGCCCGGCGCCGGATCTGTCCGAAGGTGCGTTCACCGAGAAAGCATTCACCATCAACTCCGCCGAGTTCAGCGGCCTGGCATTCAAGGACGCCTTCGACGGCATCGCCGCCAAGCTCGAAGCGCAGAACGCCGGGCGTCGTCGTGTCAACTATCGTCTGCGCGACTGGGGCGTCTCGCGACAGCGCTACTGGGGCTGCCCGATCCCAATCATCTATTGCGAGGATTGCGACGCGGTGCCGGTGCCGGCCGATCAACTGCCGGTGCGGCTGCCGGAAGATCTGGTGCCGGATGGTCGCGGCAATCCGCTGCTGCGGCTGCCGGAATTCGTCAACGTGGCCTGCCCGCAATGCGGCAAGCCGGCGCGGCGCGAGACCGATACCTTCGACACCTTCGTCGATTCCAGCTGGTACTACGCCCGCTTCGCGAGTGCAGGTTGCGAAACCGGCATGGTCGACGAGCGCGCGGCTTACTGGCTGCCGGTCGATCAGTACATCGGCGGCATCGAGCACGCGATCCTGCATCTGCTCTACGCGCGTTTCTTCTCGAAGCTGATGCGTGACTGCGGTCTGCCGGCGGTCGCCGAGCCGTTCAAGCGCCTGCTGACGCAGGGCATGGTGCTGGCCGAAGGTTATTACCGGACCACCGAATCCGGTGGCCGCGAGTGGATCGCGCCCAAGGATGTCGAAGTCGAGCGTGATGCCAAGGGTTCGGCGATCGGCGCGAAGCTCAAGAACACCGGCGAAACGGTGGTCGCCAGCGGCCTCGGCACCATGTCGAAATCGAAGAACAACGGTGTCGACCCGGCGGCGATCATCGAGTCGCACGGCGCCGATGCGGTGCGTCTG
>NZ_CAISIQ010000015.1 GCF_903885465.1 uncultured Nevskia sp. | reverse complement strand
GAGACGCTCATCGATCCATTGCTGTCGATCACCTCGGGCAGCCTCCTCATCGATCAGCGCCTCGGCGGCGATCGCGATGTCGTGATCGAAGATCGCCATATGCAGATCGGCCTGGCTGCGGCGCGCCAGCCAAACAGCGCGTTCCAGGGCCGGCGTCTCGTGCATCGATGGATCGGCGATCAGGAAGATTCGCTGGTAGTGCCTCATTACCGTTCGCCGCTTACGGATGGGCAACCAGCATGGGCATCAGGAATGGTGGCGTCTGTGCGCGAACGTACCGCCCTTGACGATCACGCGCTGTAACGCGCCTCCTGCAAATCAATCTCGCGTACGAGCTTGCTCTGGGTCACCTCTTCGATGTCATGGGCACGGCCTGCGCGCAGCACTTCGGTGCGCTCCGCCCGCAATCCCAGCAGAGACAACTGCCGTTCGATGACGTCGGCCCTGTCACCACTATCGGAGGCTTTCGCAGCGGGCGTATAGCGATCGATGCGCTGCCGATAGCGCGTCACGATGCGCCTTGCAGCTTCGATGAAGAATTCGGTATCGGCCGGCGTACTTGCTGGCGTCGAATCAGCGGCTTCGATGGCACGAACGGCCGCTTCGGCCGCCGCCGCACGTACACGCCTTTCCGCTGCCTGATGCGCGGGATCGAATTCCGTCGAGAGTTCCAGGCCGCGAAGCGCGTGCGGCAAGGCGACGGTGGCCACGATCAGCGACAGCACGATCACGCCGGCAGCCAGAAAGATTGCAAGGTCTCGCCCCGGAAAAGGCGTTCCGTCGCCGAGTTTCAGAGGCAAGGTCAACACACCTGCCAGCGTGATGGCACCGCGCACACCGGCGAGCGACATGGCGAGCACCAGGCGCCACTGCGATGACCACCGATGAGCGTCGTGCTGCCCCTTGCGAAACAAGGTGATCTTCAGCGAGACCCAGACCCAGATGAAGCGCAGCGCGGCAAGCGCGACGACGATGAGGGCCACGTAGAGCCCTAGCCACCATGGACTCTGGTGTCCGGTGAGCTTCACGGTCTGCGGGGCACCCATGAGGATCGACGGAATCTGCTCGCCCAGCAGCACGAAGACGCTGCCGTTGGTGGCGAACTGCACCGTGTCCCACACCGCGGTCCGGCGAATGCGAGTGATCGGCTCCCAGTGCGAGTGCGGCGTAAAGCCCATAGTGATGCCGGCGGCCACCGCCGCGAGAATCCCGGAGCAATGGAAGAATTCTGCGAGCAGATAGACGCCGAACGGAATCAGCAGCGTCACCAGGATCTGGGCACCGCCGTCGTCGCCGAGCAGGACAGAAGCCGGTGTTCGGACCCAGGTCACCAGCCAGGACACCGCCGTGCCGATGGCGAGGCCGCCGATTGCCACCCATAGAAAGCTGCCAAGCGCATTGGTCAGCGCGAACGAGCCGGTCAGCGCTGCGGTCACTGCGAAGCGCATGCAGACCAGGCCAGATGCGTCGTTGAACAATGCCTCGCCCTGCAGGATGCGCTTCATGCGCGTCGGGATCGGCGTGCGCGCCGCGATGGCCGATACTGCGATGGGATCGGTGGGCGAGATCACCGCCGCCAGTGCGAACGCGACGGGCAGTGGCATCGCCGGGACCAGCCAGTGGATCAGCAGGCCAACACCGAGCACGGTGAACAGCACCAGTCCCAGTGCGAGAGTGAGAATGGTCGGTGCCTCGCGAAACAGGTCGTCCTTGGGAATCCGCCAGCCGTCCAAGAACAGCAGTGGCGGCAGCAACAGCAGGAAAAACACGTCCGGATCGAGTTCCACCGAGGTCAGGCTGGAGTAGAAGATGCCTGCACCGAAGGCGATCTGCAGCAGTGGTACCGGCAGGCGCGAGACCCCTGCGGCGAAGCGGCTCGCGGCCACGGTCAGCAAGATGATCAGGACAATGCCGATGATTTGCATGGCAGCTTTTCGGTTGGGCGGCGACCCCTCGCTAGTGCAAGCCGGCGCGGCGCAGCCGGGCTCTCAGCCCATCGATCTGGTCGAGCAGGTCGATCACCAAGGCAACGCCGGAAACATGCAGTTCCAGCTCGCGCTTCAGTCGCAGCGCCAGGCGCGCCCGACGCAACTCGGCGCCCGCAAATCGCCAGCGCTCCGGCCCGTCGTTGATCGGTGCAAGGATGCCTTCATCGACGAGCAAGATGAGTTGCCCGACATCGACCTGGCAGGCTCGGCCAAGCTCGTTCAGGGTGAAATGAACGTCGTTTTCGACCACCACCACCTGCACGCTCGACATGCCGCGATTGTTCATGGGTTCATCCCTTCCAGTGAATGACGGGGCTTGAAATCGGCGAAGGTCTTGGCCATTTCGCGATAGGCCTCCTGGCTGGCCTCGTTATCGGCAGGCGGCAGCGCGATTGCCAGCACGGCATAAAGGTCACCGGTTGGCGTGCCCGGCAAGCCCTTGCCCTTCAGACGCAGCTTGCGTCCTGACGCGGACCCCGCCGGCAGCTTCATCTGCACATCGCCATCCGGAGTCGGCACGACAATGCCGGCGCCGAGCGCTGCCTCCCAGGGAGCGACGGGAAGATCGACGTAGACGTCGATGCCTTCAAGCCGGAAGTGCGGATGGGCAGCGAACTCGATCTCCAGATAGAGATCGCCGGCCGGTTCTCCGCCGTGTGCAGGACTGCCCTGCCCGGCCAGCCGCAGATGCTGTCCGGCACGGATGCCCTTGGGGATATTCACGTCCAGAGTACGGTCCTGCAGCATGGTCTGGCCGCTGGCATCCGTTTGCGGTACGCGCAGGGTGATATTGCGATGCCCGCCACGATAGGCGTCCACCAGGTCGATCCTGACCTTGGCGTGGTGGTCGCCCGACACGGTCGGCTCAGGGCGGCGTTGGCCTCGCCCACCGCTGGTAGCGCGTCCGAAGATCGCGTCGAAGAAGTCGCTGTGATTGCCGCCGCCCGGGCTTCCGGGGAACCCGCCGTCACCACGACCATCGAACTCGTAGCCGCCTTCCCAACCAGGTGGCTGCCGGTACTCCTGACTGTTCTGCTGGCGGCTGCCCACGTCGTCGTAGACAGCACGCTTCGCCGCATCGCCGAGCACTTCGTAGGCTTCCGCCAGATCTTTGAACCGCGACTCCGCATCGGGCTCCTTGCTCACGTCCGGATGGTACTTGCGGGCCAGCTTGCGATAGGAACGCTTGATCTCGTCGGCCGTAGCAGTTTTTTTCACTGCCAGCGTTGCGTAGTAGTCCTTGTAATCCATGGGCTAGACCGGAGCGTGAGGCAGCGGCACGACAGCCGCAGGCCACGCGATGGCGACGGTGGCAGACGCCAGCGGGAATTGCAGCGTATTGGCCGCGACAGCCACCAGACCTTCGATCAGCCTGTCACAGTGATGTGGTCAATGACCCTGCGCACACCGGCCGTGCCCCATGCCGAGCCGGTTGCCGCATCGTGCTCGGCCCAGTTGCGCACGTTGCCGGACAAGGTGACGCCATCGTCCCGGACCTCGATGGTGATGTTCTGCAAGTTCTTCATCGAGCGTCGCAGCAAAGCTGCTTCGATCCCGGACTTGATTCCTTTCAGGAGGCCTCTGGGATTTAGCATGATGTCGTTGCTCACGCCGGTAATGCCCTTCAATCCCCGAACGGCGTTCGCGACAGCGTAGCGCTGATAAGGCCAGTCCAAGGTCCCTGACAAGGTGATCCAGCCATTCTCGACCATGACCTTCACCGATTCCTTCGGATGAAAGCTGCTCCACAGCAGCAAGTTTTCAACAGCACGGGCGATATCGGAATCGCTGTGCTGGTGAGCGTCAGGCAGCTCGATCTCGAGTTCGACTGTGATTGCCGTCACGCCGGCCACACGTTGGGCTGCGCGCTCGGCGCTCCACTTCTCGACGAAGCTGTCGACATGGCCTGAAAGCGTCACGATGCCATCACTGACTACAACACCGATCTTGGTGGCGTTGATGGAAGAATCCCAGTTGAGTTCCGCGATCACATCCGCTTGCAGCTGCGCATCTGTTTTCATGGTGTCTGTTCGTCCGTAAGTGCCGCTACACGCTGCGCGGATTGCGACCTCGCATCTGTACGGCATCTCGCTTAGAGGCCGTCATCGAATGGATCGTGCTGCGAGCCGCACCTGAACGCACCGATATCCGTGCGACTGCGTACAGACCTAGCAGTGCCCGCCACGCCAGAGTCATTTCCGAGTCGCAGCTTCGCGACGGGTCAAGGAAGCCGCCATGAGCCCCAGCCTGTTTCTGGTCACCGGTGGTTCGGGTTTCCTCGGCATCAACCTGTGCCGCCTGCTGTTGGCTCGCGGTTATTCGGTACGCACGCTGGACTTGGTGCCGTTCGACTACCCCGAACGCGACCGGGTCGAAGCCATCGTCGGCGATGTCCGCAATCCGCAGACCGTCGCCAACGCGATGCGGGGTGTCGAGTTCGTGGTGCATGCCGCAGCGGCACTGCCGCTGAGCAGTCACGAGGACATCGTATCCACCGACGTCGAAGGAACGAACATCGTCCTCGCCAGCGCCTTCAAGGCCGGCATCGCGCGGGTCATCTACATCTCGTCAACCTCGGTTTACGGCATTCCCGACCATCACCCGCTGCTGGAGACGGACCGGCTCCACGGAGTCGGACCGTATGGCGAGGCCAAGATCGCGGCGGAAAATCACTGCCACCGATTTCGGAACGAGGGTCACTGCGTTCCGGTGCTCCGGCCGAAGAGTTTCGTCGGCCCCGAGCGTCTCGGCATGTTCGAGTTGCTCTATGACTGGGCGTTCGAGGCACGGTCCTTCCCGGTACTCGGCGAAGGCAACAACCTCTACCAGTTGCTCGATGTGGAGGACCTCTGCGAAGTCATTCTCCGATGTGTCTCGTTCGACGTGGCTGAGGTGGCCGACACCTTCAATGTCGGTGCAAAAGAGTACGGCTCGATGCGCGACAACTTCCAGACCGTGCTGGATCGTGCGGGGCATGGCAGACAGGTTGTCTCGCTGCCCAAGCTTCCCGCGATCATGATGCTGAGAGTGCTGGAATTCCTGCAGCTGTCACCGATCTACCAGTGGGTGTATGACACCGCCGGGGAAGAGAGCTTCGTCTCCATCGACAAACTTCGGGAAAAGCTCGGCTTCGTGCCGAAATTTTCCAACCGTGAAGCGCTCATCCGAAATTACGACTGGTATGTGCAACATCGCGATGAATACCTTGGCAAGACCGGTGTCTCGCATCGGCTGCCTTGGAAGAGAGGCGCGCTGGGGCTGGCCAAGCATCTGTTTTGAACAAGATGACCTTGCCCAAGCTGAAGGAGGACGAAATCGGTACGCCCGGCCCGACGGTGTCCGATGCAGCACTGTCTGCAGTTCCGCAGAAGGATTTTTCCGATCTTCCGATGGTGGTCGACCTCGAGGGCACGCTGGTCCGCTCGAATCTTTCACTGGAATCGTTCTTTGCAGCGATTCGGAACCGCCCGTCGATCATATCGAGATTCCCGATCTGGTTGCTTCGCGGCCGCGCGGTCTTGAAGCGGCATATGGCGATTGCCGGAATGCCCGACGTGACGACGCTGCCGTACCGGGCCGATCTGCTGAGCGCGCTGTGCGTTCAAAGGAGCGTCGGTCGGCGGCTCGTGCTGGTCACCGGAGCCGATCAGGCCATCGCCGATGCGGTGTCGAAACACCTTGGAATTTTCGAGACCGCGATCGGTAGCGATGGTCAGAATCATATGGTCGGTCAGGCCAAGGCTCGGAAACTCGTCGCTCGCTACGGCAACCGTGGCTTCGACTATGCCGGCGACGT
>NZ_CAISIQ010000014.1 GCF_903885465.1 uncultured Nevskia sp. | reverse complement strand
TAGCGCTTCTGACCCGCCGCGAGTGGCCGTGGCTGGCCGGCGCCATTCTGAGCGGCGGTGTGCTGGCGCCGGTGCTGTTGATGGTCGGTCTGACCGGCATGCCGGCGACGGGTGCCTCGTTGTTGCTGAACGCCGAAGGGGTCTTCACTGCCTTGCTGGCCTGGTTCGCATTCAAGGAAAATTTCGACGGCCGGATCGCGCTGGGGATGGCGTCCATCCTCGCCGGTGCGCTTATCCTGAGCTGGCCTCAGCAGGTGAGCTTTGCCGGTGCGATGCCGGCGCTGGCTATCCTCGGAGCCTGCCTGGCCTGGGGCATCGACAATAACCTGACACGCAAGGTGTCGTTGACGGACGCCACCTGGATCGCGGCGGTAAAAGGACTGGTCGCGGGCACCGTCAATCTGGTGCTCGCATTCTCGTTAGGGGCCGCGCTACCTGGGGTCGGTACCGCCGGCGGTGCGATGCTGGTGGGGTTCCTGTCCTACGGGGTCAGCCTGGCGCTGTTTGTGGTCGCGCTGCGGCATCTCGGCACCGCGCGTACCGGTGCCTATTTCTCGATCGCCCCGTTCTTCGGCGCATTGCTGGCGCTGCTGCTCGGCGAGCCGCTGACGCTGTCACTGGTGGTTGCAGGAAGCCTGATGGCAGTCGGTATCTGGCTGCATCTGACCGAACACCATGAGCACCAGCACAGCCATGTCCCGATCGAGCACGAGCATGAGCACGGCCACGACGAGCACCACCAGCACGCGCACGGCGCTCTGGACTCAGCCGTGCAGCGTCACTCCCATCGTCATCAGCATGTGGCCCTGACGCACAGCCATGCCCATTTTCCCGATGCCCACCACGAGCACGACCATCGGTGAGCCGTCGGTTGATTTACCGGCAACAACCACCGCTCTGCTGAATCGGTGGACACTTCACAGAGCCGAAGGAGCAGAACACGCAGCAGTCGCCAGGGTTGGGACGCAGTAGCGTGTTGCAGCTGCTGCATTCGTAGAAGAACTGACAGGCATCTGTCGGCATCACCTCGACCTTAGAAGCTGCGCATGCTGGGCATGTCAATACCGATTCAAGAATGTGGTTGGTCATGGTGGGTTTCTTCTTTCTGGTCGACGGAAAGCAGCGTTTGCAGTCATCGCGGTCGGCGGAGCCCTCATGACCTGATGCTGGATGCACCCATCCGGAGTATTTGATCAAGCGAGCTGCCGAGGTCGAAATCCGGATTGATATTGATCGCTGCCTCGACAGCCTCCCTCAGCGCGCCACCCGCAGACAGGGTTGAGTGGAAGGCCCAGGCGTCTGGATTCAGCTTGATCGTTCGCAGCGCGTCGTCGCAGACCAGCAGCAGGCTGTCACCCCGGTCGTATTGAGCGCTGTCAGCTTCACTCCAGATGGCGAGCACGGGATGGCTTGATCTGAATAATGCGGCTCGCGGAACGAGTGCAAATCGTAATTCCGGCAGCTGATCCGACGGGATAGCTGCCAGCTTCTCGTGATCGAGCGCGGGGGTCTCAGGAGCGCGTGCGAGTTGCGCGACGAGCCATTCGAAGCGCGCCAGGTCCGGCGCGGTGAGGGGGATATCCGCGCGCGCAAGGCGCTCCAGAAAATCGCCTACGTCGGCACCGTAGGCTTCCAGATCACCGCTGCGTGAAGGGGTTACCGCCACGTAGTCAGCGATGATTTGCCTAAAAGTGCCACTACCCATGACCCTAGCGGTGGCCGGGTAGCTGATGGCCAGCGCCTGTTCGAGAAGCGCTGCCGTCGCATGCTGATAGATCGCGAACTGATCTTCCGCATCGAGGCTTGGGCGCGCAATCACCTGACCACGAAGCGCCGGCTCCAGCGGTTCGCCGAGAACGACCGCCATCATCTGGCGTTGCAGGCCCGCCAATGAAAGTGCCTCGGGCTGCCGATCAACGATCTCGGTCGATGACATGGGGCTCTGCAAGATCATCGGCTCGCCGCATTTCAGCGAGCAGTTCGGACAACGGCGGGATGTCTGCGTCACGTTCAATCAAGGCTGGACGCCAGCCGATGACCGTCAGGGCGTGCTCGTACAGCGCCCACACGGCTGCAGGTACGGGTCGACTGTGCGTGTCGATCAGGGTATGACCGCGATCCTCGCCACCTGCCAGGTGATAGGCAAACACCTGATCAGCTGGAATGTCGGCGATTGCGCGAATCGCGTCGGCACCGTGATTGATCTGATTGACGTACAGGTTATTCAGATCGACCAGGAGGCCGCAGCCGCTGCGTTTGGCAACCGCCGCGAGAAAGCCGGCTTCGCTGTACTCGGCACCGGCAAATTCGAGATAGGTGGATACGTTTTCCACCGCGATCCTTCGACCCAAGCGGTCCTGTAGCTGTTCGACATGGCGGCAGAGCACGTCGACCGCTTCCCGCGTTCTTGGCAACGGCAACAGGTTGTTGCTGTGCACCCCGCCGATGCTGCCCCAGCAAGCATGTTCGGAAACAAGCCAAGGCTGGTATCGATCGACCAGGGTCACCAGTTCATCGAGGTGCTTCGGGTCAGGAGGATCAACCGACCCCAGCGACAGACCGACACCGTGAAGGCTCAGCGGATAGTCAGCCCGCAATCGGTGCAGTCGGCTATTCCGATGCCGGTCATGGCCGAAGTAGTTTTCGCTGTGGACTTCCAGCCAGCCGATCGCCGGGCGGGTGTCGTCGATCTCGATGACGTGCGGATCGCGCAAGCCGATGCCGGCACTCGCCGGCATCGCTTGTCGATAAGGGATTCGCTGCACTGAACCGACTGGCAATCAGGACTTCGAGGTCAGCGATCCGCCTGCTTTCTCGCAGCTGCCGGTCGGCACCATCTTCCAGTCATCCGGCGCATTGTCGGCTTTCGCCTGTCCGGCGCAGGAATGTTTGGCGGTGCCGCAGCCGTTCTGCCCAGCCTTGGCGATGCCGAAGCACTTCTCTTCGGCCTTCTTGTCGGCGGCAACCGCCGTGGTCGACAACAACAGGCTGGCAACCGCGCCAGCGATCAGCTTCGAAGTATCAAACGACTTCATCGGGACTTCTCCATGAGTTTGACGAGGAATGAGCGCCGGGCTGCCGAAGACGATGCGATCAGGCTTCGGCAGCCCGGCGATATTGCAAAAAATGCAGGCCTTGGACTTACCGCGCGCAAATCAGTTCGGCTACCCGCTGAGCTGGCGCCGTGGCGTAGCGATAGGCCTGCTTGCTGCGCAGCCAGTCATTCTCCGAATCCGCACTGGAGTCGCTGCCAACCGCCGCAGGCGCGATCGCTGCCCGATCGGTCACCTGAAACGCCGGATATTTAGCCACTTTCCAGGCGCTGATCGAAGCTGCTTTTTGAACCGGGGCGGTCACGGTCGACGATGCTGCTTCACAGTCCGTCGTGTGCTGGAGCCAGAAATACTTGGTCTGCACCCAGGTGTTCGGCGCGGCCTCCGATCGCTGCGACTCGTGGGATGAAACGTGTGCCTCGCCGCTATCGCGCTGATCGCTATCGGCATGGGCTACGGAGAGGGTCAACAGGCTGGTGACGGCAAAGCTGATGGCGGCACTGCGCCAGGTATTGAGGATCGACATGGAAGTTCTCGCAGACAGAAAAGGGCTCGACGGGGCCTTGCGACGAGGTTGTCAGCAAGGCTTGCAGCTAGAAGCGGTGAGGCGCGGAGCGTCCTCGGGCTCATAGCCGCAGTCGAGCGGTCTGGAGATACAGCGGGCGATGAAATGGAACGGGCGGCGGGATTGCCGCAGTCAAAAAACGGGTGACATGCGCGGAGACTGGCAGCACCGTGGCTGAAGGCCTCGGGGCGGGATGCTGATCGCCGTCGAGTGCAGGAAAGCGCCTGGCTGACTTCTGTGGCCGGATCAGGGCATGTCGAGTATCGGCCACAATACCGTTTTTGCCGAATTCGGCCGCCATGCTCAGGCAGGTTGCTGGCGCGTCCGGGTGCTGCGCTGCTGCGCAGTCGGCGCCTGCAGGCATGGAGCTGCCCATGCAGCACCAGGCAAGGCTGACCGGCAGCAGCAACATGACCGCAGTCAGCAGACTCACGATGCTGATGCGGACCGTTCTGCCGAACATCGTCATGGCGAGGGCTGAGCTCATGACGACGTCCGCTGACGCTTGCCGGTAGCGCTCGATGCGGTCGCCGGCCGCTGCGCTGCATACGAACCAGCGGGCTCCAGCACCGACTCGATGATCGGGCAACCGGCGACGCTGCCGTGACCGTCACACTCGTTGACCAGCTTCGCCAGCAATTTCCGCATGGCGACGAGGTCGACGATCCGCAAGTCGATCTCGGTCAGTCGGTTTGAGACCAACGCTTTGACATCGGCACGGTTGCCGCCCTGACTCAAGCTCAGCAACTCGGCGATCTGCTCCAAGGTGAAGCCGAGCGACTTGGCCCGACGGTTAAAGCGCAGTCGGTCGATTTCGCTTGGCGCGCACAGGCGATACCCGGACAAGGAGCGCAACGGCTTGCCGAGCAGGCCTGAGCGATCATAGAAGCGCACCGTGTCGATGCCGACGCCGGCGGCTTGCGCCCATTTGCCGATGGTCATCGAGGCGGGGGTGTTCATGGGCTTTACATTCAACATGGCTGCAGCGTAAACCTTGGACCATAGTCCTGAGTCAAGCGATTCTGGCGTATTGAGGTGCAGCGGCCGGAGTCGGAGCGCATTGGCGATCACCGAGAACGATGGCAGGCCCATCGCTGCACTGGCGATTATCGGCGTCAGCAGTCAGCCGAAGACCGGATACAGCACGCCGGCTGCAGTCGGTACGCCGATAAGCTTCTAGATAAAGGCGAAGAGCAGGTTTTGACGGATGTCGCGAAGCGTTGCCCGAGACGGCGTGATCGCCTGATAAATGCCGCGCAGATCGCCACGCAGCAACGTCACGCCGGCCGTGTGCATGGCGACATCGGTGCCGGTGCCTATCGCGATGCCGATATCGGCCTGCTCGAGTGCCTAGGCATTGTTCACGTCGTCGCCTGCTATCGCTACGACCCATCCAAGTTTTTGTCCGCATCCCCACGGGGTCAGCTTTCAACGCGCTGCAACACTCACGGTCAAAATCGCTCGATTCGACTATAATCGAGCGAAATATCCGGAGGTCGTCATGAGCGCCAAGAGAACCGTTCCCACCGTTGTCGACGCCACAACCCTGAAAATGAGCCTCGGGTCGATCGGCGAGCGCGTGCGCACTGCGGACCTTCAGATCACCAAGCACGGCACGCCTCAGGCCGTGGTCATCTCGGTCGATCGCTACCACCGGCTGACCCGCCTTGAGCCCGTTGATCCGTCCTCGCTGGAGGCGCTCAGGCAGGAATTCGACGACAAGCTGGCCCGCATGCAGTCAGCCCAGCAAGGGGGGGCCATGAATCGGCTGATGGACGCTGATGAGGACGACATCAACCGGTTCCTGAACAAGCACTATGACCAGAATCCGGTTTCGCCGATGGTCAAGCCAGCCGAAGCGTTTGCTACCGGCAGCAAGAGAGTTGTCAGATCCAAGCCCTTCAACGCGATTCAGGTCCTGACTGTCCCTATGCTCAAAGCCAAGCGCCCCATCTCGGAGCGGCTCACGGTCGTTGAGACCAAGCAGCGCAAACTAGGTGGATCTGCTTCAGGTGTCGTGATTCATCACAAAGCCGGCAAGGTCCTATCTGTGGCAGCTTCGGCTGCAACGGCAACCAAGCCTAGGAAGAGAGCCAAATGATGGCTCGTGGTCAGGGCCACATCCTTGTCGGCGCAGGAACCAATGGTGCCGGGAAAAGCACCATTGTTCAGCCCTTTCTGTCCCAGGATGGGGAGTACTTCAACCCGGACGAGCACACCCGCGCGCTTGTCGCGCTGGGCATGCCACTAACGGAAGCCAATTCCCGTGCCTGGCAGACCGGGTTCGACGCCCTGCAGCAGGCTATCGACGAAGGAAGGCGCTACGCCTTCGAGACCACTCTCGGCGCCACGAGCGTGCCATTTGAGCTGATGCGGGCGCTCGCCATGGGGTGCCAACTGGATTTTTTCTTCGTCGGGCTGGCAAGTCCCGAGTTGCACATCCAGCGGGTCGCTGAGCGCGTTCGCCGGGGTGGCCACGACATCCCGGAAACCAAAATCCGGGAGCGCTACGAAAACAGCCGCAAGAACCTGCTTCGGTTCATCGGTACCGCCGCAAATCTGCGCGTCTGGGACAACAGTACCCAGACCTCGGACGGCCGGCCGTCGCCCTTCGAGGTCTTTTCGATCAAGGACCGTCGACTACGCCTTGGCGGCAAGATGGCCCTCGACCGGGTTCCCGCCTGGTCCAAGCCTCTGCTGGCCCGCGCGATCAAGATGGTGGAGAGCGACTTCAGCACCTGAGCCGCTATGGTCGCTCGTCACTCTTCTCGGCCAGCTGCCACCATCAAAAGCCAAGGGTTCATCGCGCGCTCCGGAGCCTCAATGCGTTACCAACGACCGACGCCGAGCTGAGGCTCATGGCCAGTGCCGCCAGCATCGGCGACAGCAGGATGCCGAAAGCCGGGAACAGCAGGCCAGCGGCAATCGGCACGCCGAGGCCGTTGTAGATCAGCGCGAAGCCGAGGTTCTGCTTCATATTCCGCACGGTCGCTTGGGAGATCTCGACCGCTCGCGCAATGCCCAGCAGATCGCCCTTGATCAGGGTGACGTGGGCGCTGTTCATGGCGACATCGGTGCCGGTGCCCATCGCGATGCCGACATCGGCACCGGCCAGCGCCGGGGCGTCGTTGATGCCGTCCCCGGCCATCGCGACGCGGCGCCCTTGCGCCTTGAAATCGGCCACCAGTTTCGCCTTGCCCTCGGGGCGGATTTCGCCGTAGACCTCGTCAATGCCAAGTCGCTTGGCGACCGCCTTCGCGGTGGTGAGTCCGTCTCCGGTCGCCATGACCACGTGGATGCCAAGCGCCCTCAGCTTGTCGAGCGCTTCCGGGGTCGAGGTCTTGATCGGATCGGACACCGTCACCAGACCGGCGACCTTACCGTCGATGGCCAGGAACATGACGCTGCCCCCTTCGGCGCGCAAAGTCTCAGCCGCTTTCACCAGGCCGGCAACGTCCGCGCCCACTTCCTGCATCAGGGCCGTGTTACCCAGGTATAGACGACGGCCTTCCACCATGCCGCGCACGCCGATGCCGGTGACCGACTCAAACTGCTTCACGGGCAACAAGACCTGATTCTGACGACGAGCCTCCGCGACGATGGCTTCAGCCAGAGGATGCTCGCTGCCCTGATCCAGGCTTGCGGCGAACTGCAGCACCTGCTCGGAGGAATACCCCTCGGCGGCCTGCACGCTGTGAAAGGCCGGCTTGCCCGCAGTCAGCGTGCCGGTCTTGTCGACGATCAGGGTGTCGATGCGACGCAGGGTCTCGATCGCCGCGGCGTCGCGGAACAGCACTCCGGAACTCGCCGCCCGGCCGGTGGCGACCATGATCGACATCGGCGTTGCCAGCCCCAGCGCACAGGGACAGGCAATGATCAGCACCGCCACTGCATTGATGAAGCCATATACCCAGGAAGGCTCGGGCCCGAAGAAGCCCCAGATCAGCAACGTCACGACCGAAATTGCGATGACCGCGAGCACGAACCAGTAGCTCACCGCATCGGCCATGCGCTGCATCGGTGCGCGGGTCCGCTGCGCCTGCGCGACCATCTGCACGATCTGCGCGAGCAGCGTGCCGGCGCCGACCTTGTCGGCTCGAATCACCAGACTGCCGTTGCCGTTCAGCGTGGCACCGATCACCGGATCGCCAATCGTGCGACGCACCGGCAGCGGCTCGCCGGTCAGCATCGACTCGTCGACATGGCTTTCGCCGTCAATCACGGTGCCGTCGATCGGCACCTTTTCACCGGGCCGGACGCGCAGCCGGTCGCCGACCTGCACCAGGTCGAGCGCGACGTCGGTTTCACTGCCGTCCGCGTTTTGGCGGCGCGCTGTCTTCGGTGAAAGGCCGAGCAGCGAACGGATCGCCGCGGACGTCTGGGAACGCGCCTTGAGTTCGAGCATCTGGCCGAGCAAGGTCAGCGACACGATGATCGCCGCCGCCTCGAAGTACACCCCGATCCGGCCATGAGCCGCGAAACTCGCGGGGAACACGCCAGGCGCGATTGTCGCCACCACGCTGTAGACGTATGCCGCGGTGACGCCGAGGCCGATCAGGGTAAACATGTTCGGGCTGCGGTTGCCGATCGACTGTACGCCGCGTTCAAGGAACGGCCAGCCGGCCCAGAACACCACGGGTGTTGCCAGCAGCAGTTCGACCCAGG
>NZ_CAISIQ010000013.1 GCF_903885465.1 uncultured Nevskia sp. | reverse complement strand
TGATCGGAGTCGATCAGCGGAAGGCGTTCGCGTGCCGTCCGCTGCCATCACTTACAGATCGAGCTTTTCGAGCTGCTTGTAGGCCTTGTTGAGCCAGATCTTGACCCGCTGGCGTTCGAGCATGCCAAGACCGGTCATTTCCTTATCGGCGCTGTTCGCGGCTGCCCAGAAGCTAGTGCTGCGGGCGTCGATCCGCGTCATCGCCGTTTCGTGCAGACGCGGCATGTTGATGATGTCGGCCGCCAGGCCGTGTGCGCGCTCGCGTTCGCCGGACTGGTCGAAGATCCCGAAGTCGTCGCCGCGCAGCTGGTTCAGCACCAGCACGTAATCGAGGTGATCGTCGAAACGGTCGATCAGCTTGCGCAGCAGATCGACCGAGTCCTTGCCCGAGTCCATCACATGCCAGTAGCGGACACGGATACCCATTTCGGTGGCCAGTTCCAGCGCGCCGGAGTCATCCATCCAGGTCACTAGCGGCAGATGAGTCTGCGCCGCGAGATCGACGACGATCTGGCTGTCCGGATGATCGGCAGCTGCTTCCATCACCTTGTCCAGGCTTTCGAAATCGTCGACGACGATCGGTGACGCGAAGCCAGCGTAGAAGCGCAGCAGGGCGCCATGTGAACGGTCGGAGTCGAAGCCGATGAAGGGCTTGCCGTTGTCGATCAGGTACTGCGCCAGCACTCGCGCAACCAGCGATTTGCCGACCCCGCCTTTCTCGCCGCCGATGAAATGAATGGTTGCCATGCTTGTAACTCCGTAGGGGGACGCCGTGTTCGGCTGTCAGTCGTAAAAGATGCAGCGGCTGCAAGCATGGCTTATGCCGTCTGCCGCGAGCGGCGGGTATTGTCGCCCGCTGCGAGTCAGCAGCGGGCGGCGGCGATGCTCAGTCGAAATGGAAGCTCGCGAACTCGTCGACGCTTGCCCGATCCGAGCGCAGCCGATTGACCGGGGCTTCCGGGTTGGCGTAGCCGAGCGCCATGCCGCAATAGACCATGTCCTGGTCGTTGATCTTGAAATGCTGCTTCAAGGTTGTCCGCATCGTGCCCCAGATTTCCTGGAAGCAGGACGCGACGCCACGTTCAGTTGCCGCCAGTGCCACCGACTGCATGAACATCCCGAGATGCGCCCATTGACCATGTCCCATGCGTTCGTCGATGACGAAGAACAGCGCGGCCGGTGCATCGAAGAACTCGAAGTTGCGAGCGAGTTGGCGTAAGCGAGCCGGCTTGTTGTCCCGGCCGATTCCGAGCAAGGCGTACATGTCTTCGCCGATCTTGTAGCGGCGGCTGCGATACGGATCCCACAGATTCGCCGGGTACATCGGCCTGTCGCCATCTTCGGCCGGCAACATGCCGGGATAGTTAACAGCTAATCCCTTGACCGCCTGTTGTGCCGCACCGGCAACTGCAATCACTTTCCACGGCTGCATGTTGCCGCCCGAGGGTGACCAGCGAGCAACGTCGAGGATGTCGCGGATCGTGGCTTCGGATACGGGCCGGGGAAGGAAGGCGCGTGTCGATATTCTGGTTTGCAGTGCTTCGGTGACGGTCATTGGTGGGGGTTCTTCAATCTGGCGGGATGCTTGCCGTGAAGTATCGACATCCATATGGAAGTTGTCTTGTTGGCAGCTGATTTTGATGGTCAGCAGATATTTTCAGGAAAAGTTCGATTTCTTCGTTGACACAACCTCGAACGGCCCTATAATTCGCCCCCTCGCAGCGGCTACCGCTGAGGGGTTTTGGGAAGGTGGAGTTAGCTTGTCGGGCTGGTAGAGACGGGGAGTTGACAGGGGATGAAAGTCCTCTATAATTCGCCT
>NZ_CAISIQ010000012.1 GCF_903885465.1 uncultured Nevskia sp. | reverse complement strand
GGCGCTGGAGAACTATCGCGAACTGCTGAAGCTGAAGCCGGATGACGATACCCGCGTCGAGGCCATGCGCCGACTCGCCGATCTTCAACTCCAGGTCGAGGACAGCAAGGGCAATTCCGATCCTGTCGCGATCGGCAAATCGATCACCGTCTACAAGATGCTGCTGGCCGAGCGTCCGAACGATCGCAATAACGATCGGCTGCTGTATCAGCTTGCGCGCGCCTATCAGAACAACAACCAGATTGAAGAAGCGATCGCGACGCTGCGTCGCCTCGGCGAGCTGTATCCGACTTCGAACTTGATCGGCGACGCGCGCTTCCGTAGTGCGGAAATTCTCTACGGCCTCGGCCGCTACGACGAAGCCGAACGGGATTACCAGTTCGTGCTCGGCCTTGGCACCACGACCACCTTCTTCGAATCGGCCCAGTACAAGTACGGCTGGACCTTGTTCAAGGAAAACAAGTACGACGCCTGTCTGCCGGTGTTCTTCACGATCCTCAATCGCGAGCTGCCAGCGGGTGAACTGGAAGATCCGGATGCCGCGCTGAAAGCCGTCGGCAAGGACAAGGCCGAATTCGCGTCATCGAGCCTGCGCGTATCGAGCCTCGCCTTCGCCGCCCTCGGCGGCGGCAACGCGATCAACGATTACTTCACCCGCAGCGCCAAGGTGCCCGGCGGCGGCGAGCCGCGCTTCTATCCGCTGGTCTACAACGCGCTCGGCGATCTGTTCATCGAAAAGCGCCGCTACAGCGACGCTGCGATCAGCTACGCCGCGTTCATCAGCCGTTACCCGAGCCACCCCAGCGCGCCGAAGTTCCAGAGCCGCGTCATCGCTGCCTACAAGGACGGTGGCTTCAACGACCTCGTCGTCCGCGAGAAGGAACGTTACGTCACCGCTTACGAGCCAGGCGCGCCGTACTGGGCCGGCCGTCAGCCAACGCCTGAAGTGCTGACCGTAGTCCGCACGAGCTTCGAGGATCTGGGCCGTCACTATCAGGCCCGTGCCCAGGCTAGCCAGCAGGCTGGGCGTGCCGCTGAAGCCACCAAGGACTTCATCGCTGCGGCCGGCTGGTATCAGAAGATTTTGAGCAACTTCCCGTCCGATCCGAAGATTGCCGAAGTGAATCTGCTCTATGCCGATTCCCTGTTCGATGGCGGCCGCACGGCAGATGCCGCGAACCAGTATCTGAAGACTGCCTACAGCTACGGCGATCATCCGAAGGCTTCCGAAGCAGCGTATGCGGCTGTGCAGGCCTGGCAGCGTCTGGTCAAGGAAGTGCCAGTTGCAGAACGGCCGGCCGCGCTGCGGCAGTCGATCGACGCCAGCTTGAAGCTGGCAGACAGCTTCCCTGCGCATCCGCAGTGGACTGTCGTCGTCACCCGCGCCGCGCAGGATCTGTTCGAGATCAAGGCGCTTGACGAAGCAGTCAAGGTTGCCGAACGGCTGATCGCACACACGCCGGCTGCCACGCCTGATCAGCGCCGCATCGTGCTCGGTGTGGTCGCTGACGCCCGCTTTGCCCAGGCTCGTTATCCGGAGGCTGAAGCCGCCTACGGCAACCTGCTGACTTTGCTGGCGCCGAGCGCGCCAGAGCGCAAGGTTGTCGCCGATCAGCTCGCAGCATCGATCTACAAGCAGGGCGAAGCAGCACGCACCGCAGGCAATCTGCGTGCGGCAGCCGATGCCTTCCTGCGGGTTGGCGCAACGGTGCCGGATGCCGCCATCCGTCCGAATGCCGATTACGACGCCGCCAGCGCCTATCTGTCGCTTGAAGACTGGCAAAAAGCGGCGATGACTCTGGAAGGTTTCCGCACCCGCTATCCGACCAACCCGCTGGTTTCGGACGTCGACAAGAAGCTCGCGGCGACTTACCAGAAGGACGGCAAGCCGGCTGCAGCTGCCGCCACCTTCGCGCGCATTTCCCAGCGCACGACCGAAACGCCGGAGACCCGTCGCGAATCGGCCTGGCTGGCCGCAACCCTGTACGACGAAGCGAAGATGGCCGCGCCAGCTGGCAAGGCCTATGAGTATTACGTCAGCAACTTCACGCAGCCCGTCGAGCGCAGCTCCATTGGTCGCCGTCGCCTCGCCGATCTGTCGCTGGCCGCGAACGACAAGGGACGTTACTTGTACTGGCTCAACGAACTGGTCAAGGCCGATGCCGGCGCAGGCGCCGGGCGTACCGACGCCAGCAAGCTGGTGGCTGCCCAGGCCAGTCTGGAACTGGCGATGTCGGCTGCGCAGGATGCTCGCAACATCAAGCTGACCCTGCCGGTCGAAAAGAGCCTGCTGGTCCGCAAAAACGCAACCGAAGCCGCCGTCCAGGCGCTGAATCGCTCGGCAGCCTACGGCTTTGCCGACACGACGACAGCCGCGACCTACGAGCTCGGTGTGGTCTATCGCGATTTCAGCCGTGCCCTGCTTGAATCCGAACGGCCGAAGAACCTGAAGGCGGACGAGCTCGAACAGTACAGCCTGCTGCTGGAAGAACAGGCTGATCCATTCGTTCAGAAAGCCATCGAAGCCCACGAAGCCAATTTGAAACGTATCAGCCAGAACCTGTGGAATGCGTCGATCGCCAAGAGCGTCAAGGCACTCGGCGAACTGGCTCCAGCGAAGTACGGCAAGCGCGAAATCCGCGAGGACTCCTATGACACTCTGCGCTGAGCCCATGAGCATGCCGCGCGCTTCCCGCTGGCTCGGTCTCGCAATGGTCGCCCTGCTGGCGGCCGGTTGCGGCTCCCAGCCGAAGCGGACGGCACCTGCCGTCGTAAACAAGCCGGAGCCGGAAGCCACAGCGGACGCCAAGAAGACCGCCGACAAGGGTGATCCTCAAGCGCGTTTCGACGAAGCGCTGAAGCTGATGAAGGCACGCAAGACCAAGGAAGCGCGTGACGCTTTCCTGACTCTGGCGCGTGATTTCCCGAACTTCTCCGGACCATTCACCGATCTGGCAATCCTGCAGGCCAAGTCCAACCAGCCGACACTCGCCATCGATAACTTCGAGAAGGCTACCCGACTGAACGCGGACAACGCGACGGCCTGGAACTGGCTGGGCACCTTGTATCGCGAGAACAAGGACTATCAGAAAGCCGAAACGGCTTATCAGAAAGCGCTGAGTCTCAAACCGGGCCTCGCCGCGTCACATCTGAATCTCGGATTGCTGAATGATCTCTATCTGCGCCGTCCGCAGGAGGCGCTGAACCACTACCGCGAGTACCAGCGCCTTGCCGGTGGCGACAAGCTGATCGTCACCGCCTGGATTCGCGAAATCGAAGCGCAGTTGCCGCCGGCTCCGGCCGCAGTGGCTGCGCCCGCACCTGCTGGAGCCAGCAAGCCATGAACCTTTCCCGACTTCTGACCACCGCCTGCTCGGCCACGCTGCTTGTGGCAGCTGCGATGCCGGCGCAGGCCCAGGAAGAGCAGCCGATCGCCACACCGCAGGTCCGGATTCCATCAAACCGCAGCACGGCGGGCCCGATCGTCGAGATTCAGCGATCCAATCCGGCACCGGCTCCGGCTCCTGCTCCTGCTCCGACGCGGGCGCCCGCTGCTGCATCGACGGCTCCCGTGCCCGGTTCTGCGGATGCGCCGGTTCCGGCCGATGCGACCTCGGGC
>NZ_CAISIQ010000011.1 GCF_903885465.1 uncultured Nevskia sp. | reverse complement strand
GCGGCGTCAGCGCCGGCAAACGGCGTGCATGGCTGAGCTGCTCGAAGGCATAGCCGAGCGAGATCAGTTTCGGTTCGCTGAACGCCGGGCCGAAGAACGAGATGCCGACCGGCAGGCCGCCGGTGGTGAAGCCGGCCGGCACGATCAGATCCGGATAGCCGCTGAGGTTCGCGAAGTTGGTGGCCGAGCGGCCTTCGGGTCCGCCGGTGACTGGATCGATGTCGGTGCGTGCCGGGCGTTTCGGCGACGTCGGGTAGACGATCGCGTCGAGGCCGTTGCTCTTCATCAGGCCGTCAAGCTCGGCGCGGACCAGCGGCAACGCGTGGTCGCGGATGGTCAGGTACTCGGCATCTTCCAAGGTGCCGCTCTTGGCTTCCTGCTTGAACAGCATCCAGCGGCCTTCGTTGGGGATCATGCCGTCGGTCGGTGATACCAGCGACTCGACGCCGGCCATCAGCTCGTCGTGCGACTTCGGATAACCCGGCTTCAGAGTCTTCAGGTAGTCACCGATCTGGGCGCGGAATTCCGGCCGGCGGATGGCGTTGTAGAAATCGGCGCGGCTGTCGAGCAGCCACTTCGGATACTTGACGTCGACGATCGTCGCGCCGGCCTTGCGCATCGTGCTCAGCGCGGTTTCGATGACCCAGTCGACTTCGTCATCCTGGCCCATGAAATCGCGGGCAATGCCGATCTTGGCCCCCTTCAGAGAGTCCGCCTTCAGGTACTTGGTGTAATCGGTCTCGAACTTGCCTTCGCTCTTTTTGGTCGCGGCATCGGCCGGATCGACACCGGTCATGGTGCCGAGCGAGACGGCGATATCGGCCACCGTCAGCGCCATCGGGCCGCCGGTGTCGAAGCTCAGCGCCAGCGGCACGATGCCATCGCGGCTGAGCAGACCATGCGTGGGCTTGAGGCCGACGATGCCGTTCGAGGTCGACGGGCCACGGATCGAACCACCGGTATCGGTTCCGAAGCCGAGCGGCGCGAACACTGCCGCCAGTGCCGCACCGGTGCCGCCGCTGGAGCCGGATGGCGTGCGGGTGAGGTCATGCGGATTGCGCGTGCGGCCGCCGAGCGAACTCTGCGCGCCACCGGAAGCGAACTCCGACAGATTGACCTTGGCCAGCACGATGGCACCGGCCTCGCGCAGCCGCTTGACCATGTAGGCATCGTCCGGCGGGATCGAGCCCTTGAGCAGGAACGAGCCGGCGGTGGTCGGCAGATCGTAGGTGTCGTAGTTGTCCTTCAATACCACCGGAATGCCGTGCAGCGGGCCGCGAACCTTGCCGGCCTTGCGCTCCTTGTCCAGCGCCCGCGCCGTTTCCAGCGCCTTCGGGTTGATCAGGATCACCGAATGGATCGCCGGGCCGCGATTGTCATAGGCCTCGATGCGCTTCAGGTACAGCGACACCAGTCGCTCGCTGCTCAAGCTTCCATCGCTCATCGCCTGCTGCAGTTCGGCGATGCTGGCTTCGGTCAGCGGCACCGGCGCAGCCTGGGCAAGCGGTGCCAACGCGAACAGGGCTGCGGCAAGTGCCAGCGGGCGCAGGCGGTGGGAAAGCAGTGACATGTTCATCGAGGCTCCGCGCTTGGTGTGGTCGTCCCTGATTCAGACGCCACCCAGCCGTCATGCCCTACCCGCGTATCGGCCTTTGCCCGGCCTTTGCATTGGCCGCCGAAACCCGCGAGCCTGTGCGGATCGCGCCGGGGCGGCTTCGGGAGCATCCATGTCTCGCTGGAAACTCGTGTTGGCCTTGCTGGCCGCCATGGCCGCGAATGCGGCGTGGTCCGGCGACGATTCCTGGTTTGGCGATGTCGAGCAGTACACGCGGCTGCGCGATACCCGGATCGATGTCGCCGGCCCCGAGCCGGCCAGCTTCACGGCGCTGGGCGTGGCGCCGTTTCTCACGGCGCAGTCGCTGGCCTCGTCAGACTTCTCGATCGCCGCGGCGCAGGTGTTCGATGACCAGGGTCATCCGCGCGGTGCCCTCGGCATCGATTTCGCGCCGGTGAGCCTGACCGAGTCACGGCTAGACCTCGCCGACTACCAGCACAACCGCGAGAAGCGCTTCGTGTCGCGCATCCAGTTATCGATGGCGGTGAGCAAGGGCGAGAGCGACGACGATCGCAGTACCCGCTTCGCGCCGACCCTGCGCATCGTCCTGCACGAGCAGCGCGACCCCCGCGTGCATCGCGGCCCGGGCTCGCTGAAGGATTGCTTCGAGCGGCACGTCAACCCGCCGGAGCAAGCCCGCAGCCAGCTGGCCGAGCTTGCGGCACGCCTGAAAATTGTCGATCAGCTGCTGCAGGACCCGAATGCCGAACCGGCCCAACGTCAGGAAGCGCAGCAGCGACAAGCTGCACTGCAGGCGCAATGGCAAGCCAGCCAGACCGCGTATCGCACCGCGCTGCACGAGACCGTGCGCGAGGGCATGCGGGCCTGCCGCGATGATCCCCAGGTGGCGGCCTATACCTGGAACGCCACCGGCCACGCGATCGGCATTTCGCCGACTTTCCGCACGCTCAGCGATGGCCTCGGCGCACTCGAACCGCGAGGCTTCGTCGCCTTCGCCACCACCGCTTATGGCTTCGATGCGCTCGGCACTCACCCCGACTACGCGCCGTCGTTTCTCGGCCGCCACGCGCAGATCCTTGGCCAGGTGCTGTATCGCCACAACGAGCCCTTGCAGGACCCTGGGCAGCCACAGCGTTTTGACGATGCCGACGAAGTCGTGGTCTCGACACGCCTGCGCGGCGGCACTTCGCCGTGGAACGCCAACCTGGAAGCCGCCGTGCTTCACGACTGGTTCAAGGACCGCGACGACGACACCTTCTACAAGCTCAGCGCCGGCACCGATCTGCACCTCGGCAAAGGCCTGTGGATGAGTCTGAGCATCGGCCGCACGTTCTGGCGTGGGACGATCGCCAATGAGACTTCCGGCGGCGTGACTCTGAAAAAATCCTTCTTGAACTAGGGTCCGCTCATCGACGGTGGGGGTACGCCAGTGGCGCGCGTCTAAGGAATGCGGATGTCCGCTTGTCCTCCGAGTCGACCATGCCTCCAGCTTCCTTCATGCCGCGCCGCACGCGGATCGTCGCTGCCCTCGCTGCCAGCCTGATCACGATCACTGCGGGCACGGCCTCCGCCGCTGACGGCAAGCCGCGCATCGCGGTGTTCTCCGGCCCTACGTCGACGATCCAGAACAACAAGCCGCTGATCACCAGCAACAAGGCGCGCGCCCAGTACGGCCTGCCCCTGCTCACCGATGCCTGGGGCAAGACGCTCACCGACTGGCCGCGCTATCAGCGCCTGGCCGCACCGGTCACCGTCTATGTCGAACAATTCTCGGCCCATCCGCTGGAAGCCGATGTCGCCGAGCTGTATGCGCCACCGGATGGCTATGTGAACGCCGCCGGCAAGTTCTCGAAAAGCCGTGGCAGCGCCGACGACAAGCCGGTCTACGCCGTCACCTTGAAGCCCGAGGACGGCCTCTACGCACTGCCCTACATGGGCCGCCAGGCCAATGGCCAAGCCTGGGAAGACAGCTTCGCGCTTCCGGGCGCGCCGTTCGCGCAGTCACGGCAGACCTTCGTGCCTGATGGCTCGCGAATCTTCGCGGAGATCGAACGCGATGGCGGCGGCATCGACGCTCGTGCCGATTACGACTTCTATCGCGCCGTGCCTTCCGGCGGCTATACCAAAGGGCTGCCGGCGGCGAAGCGCAGCGATACCGGCGAAGGCGACATCGCTCCGGAAAAGCTCGGCCGCGATTTCTTCAGCTACGGCCCTTACTCGGCCTCGCAGATCCGGCCGATGCTGGCCCGCGAAGCGAACATCGTTCAGCGCGTGCTGGCCAGCGGCAAGTACGCCGGCGCGATCTGGCTGGAAGGCAGCCCGACCGTCGAAGACAGCGCCTACTGGCTGAGCCTGCTGATCGACACGCAACTGCCGATCTCCGCCAACTCCGCGCACCGCAATCGCGGCCTGGTCAGCGCCGACGGCGACGGCAACATTCTCGATTCGATCGACTACATCAACTCGAAAGTCTGGGCCGACGAACAAGGCCGCAACCGGCTCGGCACGGTGATGGTCCAGGACGAGATCATCTACTCCGCACGCGAAGTCGAGAAAGGCGACGCCCATCCCGGCGCCTATGTCGCCACCGGTGGCTACGGCGGCATCTTTGGCTCGATGACCGCCGGCGCCTATCTCACCAATATCCCGACCCGCAAGCACACCTGGAAATCCGAGCTGCGCATCAGCCAGCTGCCGGCCAGCCAGAGCGGCTGGCTGAAAACCAAGGCCGGCAAGGTCGAAGCCGTGACCGTGACGATCAAGAACGCAGCCGGCGAACTGCTGCCGCAGGCGATCCCGAAAGTCCCGATGCTCAAGGGCGACAACTGGTACGACGACAGCGGCGTGCCCGATCCCGCCGCCGAAAAAGGCATCGCCGCGACCATCGACATGCTGCTCAGCGAGTACCCGCTGGCCGGCATCGTCGGCGAAGGCCTGGCACCGTATTCGAGCATGTCCGCCTCGCAGGACAAGGCCCTGGAACTCGCCGTTCTGCAAGGCCTGCCGGTGGTCAAGACCGCACGCGGCGATGCCAGCGGCCTGGTCAAGGTCAACCCCCGCAACCTGTTCATCGAAGGCAACAACCTGACCACGACCAAGGCGCGCTTGCTGCTGACAGCGGCGCTGATGAAGTTCGGGCCATTGCCGAGAGCGGCGGATGTGACGCGGCCGACGGCGGAGGAGTTGGTCGCGATTCGGGAGAAACTGGGGCTGTATCAGGAGATTTTTCAGACGCATTGATTGGCGGGTGCTTCTCTTCCGCCCGGTTGCGTTTGAGCTTGTTCTCAGCTTGATCAGCCGGCGCTGTTGTTGGCTGGCTTTGGCGCAGTATTCCGCGCTGTCGCGCGGGTCACTTTCCTTGTCGCCCAAGGAAAGTAACCAAAGGAAGGGCGCCCCCGGCGCTGCGTCGCCTTGCCGAAGAAGCAGAAGCCGGCAAGTCGATTCCCTGTGCTTCTCGGCCATGACGGGGCTTTTCGACGCGCCATCCGTGGCGCGGCGAAAAGGCATCGGCATCCTGCCTCGCCTCCTTCGGAGCCTGTCCGCCATGGCCTGCGATGCTCGGCGCGCTTAAGGGGGACCACAGTCCACGGAAACGGCAGAATCAAAAGCACAGCGCCGCGCGGAGCGCGGCGCTGTGTTGCCTTGGCTTTTGACGTTGCCGTGCTTTGCTTCTGACGTTCATCCCCCCTGCATGGCGCCGAGCATCGC
>NZ_CAISIQ010000010.1 GCF_903885465.1 uncultured Nevskia sp. | reverse complement strand
TTCGTAAAAAAGCCCTGCATCCGGCTCACCGGATGCAGGGCTTTCTCGTTCCGAAAGATCGACTGGTGGCGACAGACGGCCTGGACCGTCATGCCGCCAGTGCGGATCAGTCGTCGCCGCGCTTTGCCGCCACGTTGATCAGATACTGGGTCAGCAGCGGCACGGGCCGGCCGGTCGCTGCTTTGCCATGCCAGGCAGTTCCGGCGATATCGAGATGCGCCCATTTCATCTTCTTCGTGAAGCGATGCAGGAACATCGCCGCCACGATCGCGCCCGCTTCACCGGCACCGACTGTCGCGATGTTCGCGATGTCGGCGAATTCGCTCTTGATCTGGCCGTCGTACTCGTTCCACAGCGGCAGTTCCCAGGCGCGGTCGCCGATCTGCTCACCAGCCGCCAGCAGCTGGCGGGCCAGACCTGGCTGATTCGAGAACAGACCCGAGGCATGGCTGCCGAGCGCGACGACGCAGGCGCCGGTCAGCGTGGCCATGTCGATGCAGATGCGCGGGTCGTAATTGCGTTCGGTGTAGGTCAGCGCGTCGCAGAGGATCAGACGGCCTTCGGCATCGGTATTCAACACTTCGATGGTGATGCCCGCCATGCTGGTGACGATGTCGCCCGGCTTGCTCGCCGCGCCATCGGGCAGGTTTTCGCTTGCCGCGACGACGCCGATGACGTTGATCGAAAGCTTCAGTTCGGCCATCGCCGCAAAGGCGCCGATGACACTGGCGCCGCCGCACATGTCGAACTTCATTTCATCCATCTTCGCGGCCGGCTTGATCGAGATGCCGCCGGCATCGAACGTCAGACCCTTGCCGACCAGTGCGATCGGCGCTTCGCCCGGCGCACCCTTCAGGTATTCCATGACGATCAGCTTGGCCGGCTGGCGACTGCCGCGGCTCACCGACAGCAGCGCGCCCATGCCGAGCGCTTCCATGTCCGACTCTTCGAGAATCTTGACCGTGAACTCATACTTCTTGCCGAGATCGATAGCGGTCTGAGCCAGGAAGGTCGGCGTGCAGATATTGCCGGGCAGGTTCGACAGCCGCTTGGCCAGAGAAACGCCTTCGGTGATCGCCTGCGCTTCCTGCAATCCCTTCTCGCCGGCCGGCAGATCGCTGCGCCGTGGCACGTCGAAGGTGAGGCGTTCGATCTTCGGCAGCACGATGTCTTCACGCGACTTCTCGCCGCGCATTTCGTCGAAACGATAGAACTCGGTATCGGTGGCCAGCGCCGCCTGCAGCACGTTCCACTGATAGTCACGGCCCTTGACCGGCAGATGGGTCAGATAACTGACGGCATCGATCGCCCCGGTGTTGCGCAGCGCTCTGGCGGCCGCCGAATGAACCTTGCGGAACGCCGCTTCATCGAAATCACGCTCCTTGCCGAGGCCGACCAGCAGCACGCGATCGCAGAACACGCCGGACACGTTGTGCAGGACCACGGTGCGGCCGAGTTTGCCGTCCATGTCCCCTCGACGCATGATGCTGCCGAGCAGACCGTCGCTGGCTTTGTCGATTGTTTCGGCCGCCTCGGTGGTGTTTCGGCGATCAAAGATGCCGACAATGACGCAGGCAACGCGCTGTTTCTCGGGGTTGCCGCTCTTGACGAAGTATTCCATTTTGATCTTTCAGTTTTAGGAATTGAACAGACAGGCTCGGCAGGTCGACCGTCGATCTGAGAAATTAAATTTACTTGTTCGAATCTAGCGAAAAATCACGATTTTGCTAGCGGTTTTTTTTTACCAGAGTTGGGAATTGAGTGCTTCTTTCGTCAAGAACCCGTCTTTTTCACCGATTCTGATGAATTCCCACCGGCACGCCTGCAATTGCTTTGCCACGAACTGTGACCCAGTTCCTTGACGGAAAGTTTTTCAAAGGAATTCCGGACGGCTTTTGCTGGCGTCGCGGTCCTGCGTTCGTTTCCCGGCGGCTCGCCAGCATCGGCCGGTGGTCAGTTACGATAGGGGCCGTGAACCGTCATCTTTAATGAACCAGCGCATTCTCGACCGCTACCTGCTGCGCGAAGTGTTGTCCGCGTGGGCGGCCGTCACTTTCATCCTGCTGGCGATCATGATCGCCACCCGTTTCGCCAGCGTGCTGGGCGTCGCCGCCAAGGGCGAGTTGCCGCGCGAGCTGCTGATGAACGTCGCGCTGCTGTCCAGCCTCCGCTATCTGGTGATCCTGATCCCGGTGTCGCTGTTGCTCGGCATCATGTTGTCGCTCGGCCGGCTGTATAGCGATAACGAGATCACTGCGATGACCGCCTGCGGATCGGGACTCGGCCGGCTATATCGGCCCTTTCTCGGCCTGGCTGCGGTACTGACCGGGCTGACTGCGGCGCTGTCGTTCTCGATCGGCCCCTGGGCGGGCCGGCAGGCGGATTTCCTGGTCAAGGATGCCAAGCGGCTGGTGCAGTTCACGCCGTTCGAGGCCGGTCAGTTCAAGACCGTGGCCGGTGGCCGCGCCGTGTTCTACACCGACTCGATCAGTGCCGATGGCCGCGACCTGGGCCGGGTATTCGCCGAGATCGAGGAAACGGCAGCGTCCAGCGTCGTCGTCGCCGATCACGGCGATCAGCAGATCGACACCACCACCGGCGAGCGCGTGGTCACCTTGCGCAACGGCCACCGCTATTCCGGCACGCCCGGTGATGCCGCCTACGAAGTGACCAACTTCGATGCCCTGACCCTGCGCCTTTCGCCGCCGCCGTTCACCTACCTCAACAACCAGCGCAAGCTCAGCCCGACCGCCGCGCTGCTCGGCAGCGATGATCCGAAGGATCTGGCGGAACTGCATTTCCGTGTCGCCGCACCGGTATCGGTGCTGATCCTGGCGCTGCTCGCGGTACCTCTGTCGCATCTACGGCCGCGCCAGGGCCGCTACAGCAAGATCGTCTTCGGCATCCTCGCCTACCTGCTCTATACCAACCTGCTCGGTGTCGGCCAGGCCTGGATCGGCAAGGGCCAGATGCCGACCGGCTTCGGCCTGTGGTGGGCGCATGCGCTGGTGCTGGGCGCGGCGCTGTGGATGATCCGCCGCCGCCAGCAGGTGGTCGCATGAATCAGCTCGACCGCTACATCATCCGCACGGTGCTGGCGCTGACCGGCCTGGTCGCGCTCGGTCTGGTGACCATCTACACGCTGGTGGTGTTCATCTCGGACATCGGCGAAACCGGCAAAGGCACTTACGGTGTCCTGCAGGTGGTTCAGTACAGCCTGCTGATGATGCCGTCGAGCCTGTACATCCTGCTGCCGATCGTGGCCCTGCTCGGCGGTCTGCTCGGTATCGGTGCTCTGGCCCGCAGCAGCGAGCTGACGGCGATGCGCGCGGCGGGTGTGTCGATGCTCAGGATCGGCGGTGCGACCCTGACGGCCGGCGCCATGCTCGGTGCCTTCGGCTATGTGCTGGGCGACTGGCTGGGCCCCACCGGCGAGCGTCTGGCTGACGAGCTGCGTGACGACGCACGCGGCGAACGCGGCACGCTGGATCGCTCGCTGTGGTTGCGCGACGCCGACAACATCCTGCGCATCCGCAGCCTGCTCGCCGAAGACCATGGCCGCGACCTCACCGTGTTCCGCACCGCCGCCGACGGCAGCCTGACCCAGGTCTCGACCGTCGACGAGGCCCGCTATGTCGACGGCCGCTGGCTGATGACCGGCATCAAGCGCACGGAACTGAGCGGCGACCATACCAAGGTGGTCAAGCTCGACCAGATCGAGATCACCGGCTCGATCACCCCGAACGTGCTCAAGCTTTTCATTCTTGAAGGCGACGTGCTGTCGGTCCGCGGCCTGTACAACCTGGTGGCCTACATGGACGACAACAAGCTGGATGCGACCAAGTACCGCATCTGGCTGTGGCGCAAGCTGGTCGAACCGGTGACGGTGATGGTGAT
>NZ_CAISIQ010000009.1 GCF_903885465.1 uncultured Nevskia sp. | reverse complement strand
GTTCGCCATCCGGGACGGGGCAGGGGAGCGGCGCCGGTCACCGTGCTCGACGGCGTCAGCCTGTCGCTGGCCGCCGGCGAATCGCTGGGACTGGTCGGCGAATCCGGCTCCGGCAAGAGTCAGACGGCGCTCGCGATACTCGGCCTGCTGCCGGCGAGTGCTGCAGCCGAAGGCTCGATCCGTTTCGACGGCAACGAACTGCTGGGTGCGAGCCGTCAGCAGATGGATCGCCTGCGCGGCAGCCGGATCGCGATGATCTTCCAGGACCCGATGACCAGCTTGAATCCGAGCTTGAGCATCGGCCTGCAACTGGCCGAAGTGCTCGAAGTGCATCGCGGGGCCAGTCGCCGCGCTGCGCTGCGTGAAGCCGCGCGCATGCTCGATGCCGTGCGTATCCCGGATGCCTTGCGGCGGCTGCAGCAGTATCCGCATGAACTGTCTGGTGGCCAGCGTCAGCGGGTGATGATCGCGATGGCGCTGCTCTGCAAACCGCAGTTGCTGATTGCCGACGAGCCGACCACCGCGCTCGACGTCACCATCCAGGCGCAGATTCTCGATCTGCTCGATGAACTGCGCCGCGAACTGAATCTGGCCTTGTTGCTGATCACCCACGATCTCGGCGTCGTCGCCGGCCACTGTGATTGCGTGGCGGTGATGTATGCCGGCAGGATCGTTGAAGCAGGGCCGTCGACAGCGGTGCTTGCGAGTCCTGCGCATCCGTACACGGCAGCCTTGCTGGCCTCGCGGCCGTCCCTGCTCGGGCCACGGCCGGAACGGCTGCCATCAATCGCGGGCCAGCCGCCCGATCCGGCGCAGCGCACGCTTGCTTGCGCGTTCGCGCCGCGCTGCACCTCGGTGTTGCCGGTGTGCCGCGAGCGCTTGCCGGCGCTGCGAGACTTGGCCGGTGAGCGCGTTGCGGCCTGTGAAAGAGTGAACCTGTGACGCTCATCCGCGCGTCATCCGATCGGCCAACGCGCGTCGACAGAAATTTTTGGCAGCAAGTTCGACGAACATGGCATCAGTCTTGATGACGATCCCGCTCGACGGCCGGTATAATGGCCGGGTTTTGCGGCCGTCCTCGGACAGCCTCAGAACATGCCCCCGAATCTGCCCCGAATCCGCTTGCCTGCAAGCACTCAAAAGGTCGCATATACATGAGCAATGAAGGTGTCGACGGCAACCGTCGTCGCTTCCTCACCACAGCGACTTCGGTAGTCGGCGCTGCTGGTGCCGCTGCCGTAGCCTGGCCGTTCCTCGCATCGCTGAAGCCCAGTGCCCGCGCCAAGGCGCTTGGTGCGCCGGTCATCGCCGATCTGAGCACCCTCGAGCCCGGCATGCGCGCTACTTATCTCTGGCGCGGTCAGCCGATCTGGGTCGTGCGTCGCACGCCGGAGATGCTGGCCGGTCTCGACAAGGTGACCGGTGATCTGGTCGATCCCGAGTCCAAGGTCGCGCAGCAGCCGAAGTACATCACCGACAAGTCGCGCGCGCTGAAGCCGGAATACATGGTCATGAAGGGCGTCTGCACGCACCTCGGCTGCTCGCCGATCCTGCGTACCGACCACCCGGCACCGGAGATCGCGGCGAACTGGCAGGGCGGTTTCTTCTGCCCTTGCCACGGCTCGAAGTTCGATCTCGCGGGACGCGTCTACAAGGGCGTGCCGGCACCGACCAATATCGTCGTGCCGCCGCATCGCTACGAGACCGATACCGTCGTCGTCATCGGCGAAGACCCGAAGACGGCCTGAGTTCGACACCCGCTTACCCAATTTACGGATAGTTCTCCATGGCCATCACGCCAAACCCGTACAAGACAACCGGCGCGCTCGGTTGGATCGACGATCGCTTCCCGCTCACCAAGATGTGGAAGGAGCATCTGTCGGAGTATTACGCGCCGAAGAACTTCAACTTCTGGTACTTCTTCGGCTCGCTGGCACTGCTGGTGCTCGTCAACCAGTTGCTGACCGGCATCTTCTTGACCATGCACTACAAGCCGGGCGCCGAAACGGCGTTCGACTCGGTCGAATACATCATGCGCGACGTGCCCTGGGGCAACGTCATCCGCTACATGCATTCGACTGGCGCCTCGGCGTTCTTCGTCGTCGTCTTCCTGCATATGTTCCGCGGCCTGATGTACGGCTCGTACCAGAAGCCGCGCGAACTGATCTGGGTGTTCGGCGCGCTGATCTTCCTGGTGCTGATGGCCGAAGCCTTCTGTGGTTACGTGCTGCCTTGGGGCAACATGAGCTACTGGGGCGCGGCGGTGATCATCAACCTGTTCGGCACCATCCCGTTCATTGGTCCGGACCTGGTGACCTGGATCCAGGGCGATTTCGTGCCGTCCGATGCCACGCTGAACCGCCTGTTCTCGATTCACGTCATCGCGCTGCCGTTCGTGCTGGTCGGCCTTGTGGTCGCCCACATCCTGGCGTTGCATGAAGTCGGCTCGAACAATCCGGATGGCGTCGAGATCAAGAAGAAGAAGGATCCGGCGACCGGCATTCCGCTCGACGGCATTCCGTTCCACCCGTACTACACGGTCAAGGACATGGTCGGCGTGGCCGGCTTCCTGATCATCTTCTGCGCCGTGCTGTTCTTCATGCCGGACGGTGGTGGCTACTTCCTGGAAGCGCCGAACTTCACGCCGGCCAGCCAGACCAACACCCCGGAACACATCACGCCAGCCTGGTACTTCGGTACCTACTACGCGATGTTGCGCGCCACGCCGAGCTTTGCCGGCACCCAGATCTGGGGCGTGATCGTGATGGGCGCGGCGGTGGTGATCCTGTTCTTCGTGCCTTGGCTCGACCGGTCCAAGGTCAAGTCGATCCGCTACAAGGGCGCGCTGTCGAAGATTGCGCTGACCATCTTCGCGATCAACTTCGTGATCCTCAACTACTACGGCCTGCAGCCGCCGAGTGACACCGTGCAGCTGATCTCGCAGATCGGCACGATCCTGTACTTCGCGTTCTTCCTGCTGATGCCGTGGTACTCGAAGATCGACAAGACCAAGCCCGTGCCAGAACGGGTGACCGAATGACACCCCGCTCGAATCGCACCATGACTCGTCTTATCACTCGTCTGGCCCAGGTTTCGGCCCAATCCGCACTGCTCGCGGCCGCCGTACTGCTGCCGCAGGCCGTCAGCGCCAACACTGGCGTGGCGCTGCAGCACTTCACTGCGAACTCCGGCAACCTGCCGTCGGCGCAGCGCGGCGCGCGCAACTTCATGGCTTATTGCTCGGGCTGCCATTCGCTGAAGTACCTGCGCTACGAGCGCATGGGTGCGGATCTGAACATTCCGCCCGATGTGCTGAAGAAGAATCTGATGTTCACCAGCGACAAGCTCGGCGACCAGATCAAGATCGCGATGCCGGCAGCCTCCGTCGACTGGTTCGGCCGCGTGCCGCCGGATCTGTCGCTGGAAACCCGCGCTCGCGGTGCCGACTGGGTCTACACCTATCTGCAGAGCTTCTATCTGGACGACAGCCGTCCGTTGGGCGTCAACAACACCGTGCTGCCCGGTGCTTCGATGCCGCATGTGCTCTGGGAACTGCAGGGCTGGCAGAAGAAGGCCGAGCACGCTGCTGAAGGTGCCAAGGAAGGTGAACATGGTGCCGAGCACGGTGGTGGCCACCACGAAGGCAGCCCGTTCGAGCCGGTCAGCAAGGGCACGCTGACCCCGGCCGAATATCAGGCCTTCGTCGGCGATCTGGTCAACTTCCTGGACTACGCTTCGGAGCCAGGCAAGCAGGCGCGGATCAGCACCGGTCTGAAGGTCATGCTGTACCTGTTCGTGCTGCTGGGTCTGACCTATCTGCTGAAGAAGGAATTCTGGCGCGACATTCATTGATCACCTTGACGCACTGCCTTTCAGTTCACGCAGCACGCAGGGTCTGACATGGCCCTGCGTCTGCGAGCAAGAGTTCCGATGCCCCCGATCAAGCCCGCCGCCAACGCGGGTTTGACCCTCTATGTAGGCCCTGACTCGCTGCACGGCGACTGGGCTCGACTGGTCCTCGCCGAGAAGGACGTCGACACCGCCGTCGTCAAGATCATCATGCCCGGCAAGGTCGACGAAGATTTCCTGGTCCTCAATCCGGCGCAGACCTTGCCGACTCTGGCGGATCGCGAAGGCGTGATTTCCAGCGCCCGAGTGATCGTCGAATACCTCGACGAGCGCTATCCGCATCCGCCGCTGATGCCGCAGGAACCTGCCGGCCGCGCCCGCGTCCGGATGAGCCTGCATCGCATCGAGCACGAACTGTTTCCGCTCGCCGTCGCGATGACAGGCACCGGTGCGGAAGCCAATGCGGCGCGCAAGCAGCTGATCGAAGGCCTCAAGGCCGGCGCCCGCTTCTTTCCGGCGCGCGGTCATATCCTCGGTCCGGAATGTTCGCTCGCCGATACCGCCTGGGCGGTGCTGCTGCGCCGGGTGCAGATGGCCAAGCTGGCTTTGCCGCCCGAAGCGGCCAGCGTCGGCGCCTACGGTGCGCGACTGTTCGCGCGCCCGGGTTTCCAGCGCTGCTTCCATCCGTCGACGATCGCGCCGGCCACTGGCCGTCGCCGCAGCTGAGTTCGCTGACCGATGGCCAATCCGTCCAAATCGCGCCGTCCCTATCTGATCCGCGCGATCTATCAGTGGACCCTGGACAACGGCTTCACGCCGTATCTGCTGGTCGCGGCTGATCAGCCCGGCGTCACCGTGCCGCTGCCGTTCGTCAAGGATGGCCGTATCGCCCTCGACATCGGCGGCATGGCGGTGCGCGAACTGAACATCGAGAACGATCCGATCTTCTTCTCGGCGCGTTTCGGTGGTCGTCCTTATGAGATCGTGGTGCCGAGCGGTGCAGTGCTGGCGATCTACGCACGGGAGAACGGCGAGGGCATCGTCTTCGGTGAACCGGAAACCGGTGATCCTGCGACCGATGCACCGGAGCTGCCGCCGGAACCGCCGAAGCCGAGCGGTCGACCGAAGCTACGCGTCATCAAATAGCGACAGCGTCGCGCTGTTCGACAGGTGCTGAGCCACGTCGAGCACCACCACCGCATCACCGACCTGGATCGTTCCCGCACGCAGCACGCGGGTGATGATGCCGCCATGGCCGCGCATCGCCTGGAAGCCGCCGGGCCCGAGGTTTTCGTCCATCCGCGAGCACGGTGCGCAAGGGCCGGTGAACTCGAACAGCGCGTCACCGATCGTGAACTGCCGGTCTTTCAAGGCCAGCAGATTCAGGCCGGAGATGACCAGATTGCGCCGGGTCATCAACGGCGTGATCTGGGCCAGACCGAGAATGCCGGCGACCGCTGCCAGATGCTCGGCCTGAATCATCGACACCATGCGCTTGCCGTCGAGCGGCCCGGTGTAGTGATCGCCAAGCAGGCCGCCACCGATCTCGACATTGGCAGCCGCGACGGACTGCAGCGTCTCGCGCCGCGCGGGCCTGAGGCCGATCCAGTCGAGACGGCCGGCGCGCATCGGGCCGTACATCAGTTCCTTCAGACTTGTGGCCATCGTTCCGTGTTCGCTCAGGCAGGCGGCGCTGGCAGCGCCTTGCCCGGATTGAGGATGCCGACCGGATCGAACGCGCGCTTCACCGCATGCATCATCGACAAGGTCGCAGCATCGATTTCCCAGGCGACGAAAGCGCGCTTGTCGATGCCGACGCCGTGCTCGCCAGACAAGGTGCCTTCAAGGCTCAGCACCAGTCGGAACACCGCGTGCAGACAGGCTTCGATCGCCACCATCTGCGCCGGATCATCCGGATTGGCGAGCAGGTTGACGTGGATGTTGCCGTTGCCGGCATGGCCGAAGCAGACGATGCGGATGCCGTGTTGCTTCGACAATGCCGCGACGCCACGGATCAGCTCCGGCAGCCGCGACACCGGCACCGCGACATCCTCGTTGACCTTCTTCGGCGCCAGGCTGCGCAGCGCCGGTGACAGCGCCTTGCGCGCTGCCCACAGATCTTCGGCCTCGGCCTCGGAACGCGCCGCACGCAGATCGATCAGACCATCACCGCTCGCCGCTGCACTGACCGCCGCGACCACGGCGGCAATGCCGGCATGGCTGCCATCGCATTCGATCAACAGCAGCGCGCCGCAGTCTGCCGTGAGGCCGCAGTCGCGATGGGCCTGCGCCAGCTGCACGGCATCGCCATCGAGAAATTCCAGCGCGCTCGGCGTTTCCGGCTGCGCCATCAGCCGGGCGACGGCCGCGGCGGCGGCTTCGACGTCGCGATAGGCCGCACGCAAGGTGCGCGTGGTTTCCGGCTTTGGCAGCAGCTTCAGGGCAGCCTGGGTGATCACCGCCAGCGTGCCTTCGGAGCCGATCAAGAGACGCGTAAGGTCATAACCGACCACGCCCTTGGTCGTGTAGCAGCCGGTCTTCAAGCGCGTTCCGCTGCCGGCGATCGCGCGCAGGCCGAGCACGTTGTCGCGCGCCGTGCCGTACTTCACCGCGCGCGGCCCACCGGCACCACAGGCGAGGTTGCCGCCGACCGTCGAGTAGCCGCTGCTGGTCGGATCCGGCGCCCAGAACAGGCCGTGCTTCGCGGCCTCGCGCTGCACGTCGCCGTTCAGCGCGCCGGCCTCGCATTCGAGCAGGCGATCACCGGGCGACACCCGCAGCACCTTGTTCATCCGCTCCAGCGACAGCACCACGCCGCCGTGGATCGGCACCGTGGCGCCGGTGGTATTGGTGCCGCGGCCGCGAGCGATCAGCGGCAGCGCGTGCTCGCGGCAGCAGTCGATCAGGGCCTGTACTTCGTCAACGGTAGCGGCCAGCGCCACTGCCTGCGGCATCGCGACGCGGCGGCTGTTGTCGTAACCGTAGGCGAGGCGATCGGCGGGATCTAGCAGCAGCCGGTCCGGCGGCAGGAGCTCGCGCAGCTGGCGCGCGACGCTGGCCGGCAGTTCGATATCGGGGCCGACGGTTTCAGGCGTCGACATCGAATGCCGCCTTCAGCCAGTGCAGTTGATTGCCGTCGAGCGCGACGACATCGAAGCGGATTTCGCGCTGCGCGTGTTCGGCGTGAGCGGCGAGGAAGAGCTGCGTGGCGTGGACCAGATGACCGCGCTTGCGGGCATCGATCGATTCCAGCGCCGAGCCGTAATCGCTGCGTCCACGGCTGCGCACTTCGATGATCGCCAGCGCCTCGCCATCGCGCATCACCAGATCCAGTTCGCCGCCCTTGCAGCGCCAGTTGCGGGCGACCAGCTTCAGACCCTGGCGTTCCAGGTGGCGCAGTGCCCGCGTTTCGGCGTCGGCACCGCGCAGCCAGTTCACGGCGGCGGGCTGAGCGAATTGAGCGCGGGCTCGATACCCGGTGCCATCACGGAAGGGTCTCCGCCGTTGGTCATCCTGGCGCAGACCAGCTTGCGGCGGATCGCGCCATTGGTCTCGACCGCCAGCGCGCCGGTGGCGCCCTGTACCAGATCGCCGGGCCGCAGCGAGTTCTGGGCGATCCGGTTGGCCAGCAGCCAGGCATCGGCACCGAAGGCATAGAAGCGCGCCGCTTCCCGGCTGCGGCCGTTCTGGGCGGCATCGCGCATCGGCTGCAGGGCGCCACCGATGCCGTCCAGCAGCCAGGGCACATCGCAGAAGCGGATGCCGCTGAGATCGCCATCGCCCGGGCCTTCGTTGACAGCGGACGTGGCGTACACCGGCGTGCGATCAGCGTGGTAATAGCGGAACAGCGGCCACAGCACACGAGCCTGCGAGGCACGAGCAGCGATGAACACGAAGTCGAAATCGTTGCGGCGCTGCGGATCGATATCGGGTCCGGCCTTGGCGCGCGCTTCGGCGGCTTTCTTCTTGTCGTCGATCGCCACGTAGCGCAACAGCTTGCGTACCGGATCGGCCCAGGCCTGCGGCTCGCCGTAGTAGCGGCCAGAGTCGACGACCACGCCGCCGAGTTCGCGCAGGCGGGTCTCGAACGCGGACTGCACGCGGTTGCCCCAGTCGCTGGACGGCGTCATCGACAGCGCCCGCCGCAGGCCGCGCGACACGGCGTCCTCGGCGGCGGCGCGAGCCTCGTCCTCGGGCGCCAGGCCGAACTGGTACAGGCCCGGCGGGGCGGGGCGGTTGCTATCCAGGTAGTTGAGGCCGAGCACCGGAACCGGCAGCGCCGGCGACTGCGCCAGTACGGTGAGGTTTTCCTTGAGCAGCGGGCCAACCACCACGCCGGCGCCGTCGCTGACTGCCTGCCCGTAGGCGGAAGGGTCGTAGATGCGGGCTGGCGGAGCTGAACTCGTCGAAGCGGCACTCGCATAGCCGGCGCGCAGCGCATCAGCGAAGGCAGCCTGCGGCCCGGTCTGCGGCAGCAGCAGGGCGATGCTGCGACCGTGCGCCAGCGGTGCGCCAGCGGTCACATCCGGGAATGAGCCGTTGCTTGGCGCGGTACCGAGCGGTGCGTACGGCGCCAGCGGCTGCTGCGCGGCTTCGGCCGGCACCAGCGAAGGCGATGGCGCATACAGCGCGGCAAGGCGTTCTTCGCCCGGATGGCGCGGATAGCGTTTGCGCCAGAGATCGAACTCGCCCAGCGTGGCGCGACGACGATGCAGCGCTGCTAGGTCCAGCCAGCCTCTGACCAGCGGCGGCTGGCTGGCCGCGCGGCCGAGGGTGGCGGCGTCGAGTGTGGCGCCCTGCAGCAGGTTCCACAGCGTTTCGCGATTGGCGTTGAGGGCGACGATGCCGTTCAGGTAGTGCTCGCGCAGCACCAGGCTCTGGGTCAGGCCGATCGGATCGTTGCCGCGCGCCTGGGCCTGCGCGCGAATCAGCAACTGGCGCTCGGCCAATTGCGGATCGCCGCCCGGATCGCCGGCCGGCAGCAGGCGAAGCGCCCGGGCCGAGTCGTTGCGCATCAGCGCCGCTTGCGCGCGCAGCAGGCGGTAGCGGGTCTGCAGGGCCGGATCGCTGGTCTGCGCCGGAATCTGGTCGAGGATCTGGTCGGCACGGAACGGATCGCGCGCGGCCAGCGAGGCATCAGCGGCACGCAGACGCAGGTCAGCGGCCTGCTCCGGCGTCGCGTCGGCGGCAGCAGCCTGATAGCTGCGGGCGGCTGCGGCGGCATCGCCGCGTGCCAGCGCCGCGTCGGCCTCAGTTGCCGAGCTACTGCCGTAGCTCGGCGAAGTCGACGTCGCCGACTCGCTGCCGTAGTTGCCGGGATAACGTTTGACGATGCCGGTACTGGTCGAGCAGGCGGTCAGGCCGAGCAACATCAGCGCCGGCAGTGCGCGAAGCAGGCGTGCCTGGGCCGGGGCAGAAACGGAGTCTTGGGAAGTCATCAAGTAAAGTATGACATGGCCTTTTTGCAGTTGATCCCCGTTGCCCTCCTGTCAGGTTGGCATCGATGAGCGTCGCTAATGACGCCAGTCTCGAACCCGGCGCGCTCTATGTCGTGGCCACGCCGATCGGCAATCTCGGCGATCTGTCGCCGCGTGCGCAAGCCGTGCTCGGCGCGGTCAGCCGCATTGCCGCCGAGGACACCCGCACCACCGCGGCATTGCTCGCCCATTTCGGTATTCGCACGCCGCCCGGCGGGCTGGTGGCGCTGCACGATCACAACGAGACGCGGATCGCCGAAGGCCTGATCGCTGAACTGGCCGATGGCGCCACGCTCGCCGTGGTCTCTGACGCCGGCACGCCGTTGATTTCCGATCCGGGTTATGCGCTGGTCCGTGCCGCGCGTGCAGCGGGGCGCGCCGTTTACACCGTGCCGGGCCCCTGTGCTGCGATCGCCGCGCTGTCGGTATCCGGTCTACCGACCGATCGCTTCGTGTTCGCCGGTTTCCTGCCGGCCAAGTCCGGTGCCCGACGCGCCGCGTTCGAGCGGATCAAGGCCGAGCCGAGTACCGCGATCTATTACGAATCGACCCATCGCATCGAAGACAGCCTTGATGATCTGGTCGCTGTGCTCGGGCCCGAGCGCCGCGTCTGCCTGGCGCGTGAGCTGACCAAGCGCTTCGAGCAGAGCATCACCTTGCCCGCGGCCGAACTGCGCATCTGGCAACGCGAAGATCCGAACCGTGGCCGCGGTGAGTTCGTGCTGATCGTTGAAGGCGCGCCGATCGCGGAGAACGAGGACCGGATCGACGTCGAGGCCGAGCGCGTGCTGCGTCTGCTGCTGGCCGAACTGCCGGCGTCTCGCGCGGTCCGACTGGCAGTCGAGATCACCGGGGCGGCGAAAAAGCCGCTGTACCAACTGGCGCTGAAGCTTGCTGGCGACAACGATCGCGACGACACCGAATCTGCCTGAGCCTGCCTTGACCGAAACGCCCGCCACACCGCCGCTGCGTGCCGATGCTTTTGCCGCGCTGCGCTTCCCTGAATACCGCAACCTGATCGTCGGCAACTTCCTGTTCACGATCGCGATGACGGTGCAGGAAATCGCCATTGCCTACGAGCTGTACCTGATCACCCACGATCCGTTCGTGCTCGGCCTGCTCGGCCTCGCCGAAGCGCTGCCGTTCATGGCGGTGGCCCTGTTCGGTGGCCATGTCGCCGATCGCCGGGACAAGCGCAGCATCATGCTGTTCGCGCTCAGCTTCATTCTGGTCGGCTCGATGTTCCTGACTTGGCTGCTGCAGCCGCATATCCGCAGCGGCTTGAGCCAGAACATGCTGCTGGCCTGCTGCTATGGCGTGGTGGCCGCGCTGGGCCTGGCGCGGGGCTTTTTGACGCCGGCAGTCAGCTCGCTGAAAGGCTTTCTGGTGCCGCGCGAGCACTACGCCAACGCCACCGCCTGGAGCAGCACGCTGTGGCAGGCCGGCGCGATTCTCGGCCCGGTGACAGGCGGCTTTCTGTATGCAGGCGTTGGCCTGTCGGCGAGTCTGATCGGCGTCTGCACCTTGCTGCTGCTGCAAGCGGTGATGTACGCGCGGATCAAGCCGCGACCGCCGCAGTTGAGCGCAGCCGAGCAGCAGGAATCGGTCTGGGAAAGTCTCGCGGTCGGCATCCGCTTCGTGTTCCAGTCGAAGATCATCCTGTATTCGATCTCGCTGGATCTGTTCTCGGTGCTGTTCGGTGGTGTCGTCGCAGTCCTGCCGGTGTTCGCCGAAGACGTGCTCAAGATCGGCGCTCAGGGCCTCGGCGTGCTGCGTGCCGCACCAGCAGTCGGTGCGATGGTCACCGTGCTGCTGTGCACCCGCTATCCGCCGATGTTCAAGGCTTGGCGCAACCTGCTGATCGCGGTCGCCGGCTTCGGCGTGTCGATCCTGGTGTTCGGCTTCTCGCGCAGCCTGTGGCTGTCGGCGGCAGCGCTGTGCGCCAGCGGCGCCTTCGATTCGATCAGCGTGGTGATCCGCGGCACCATCCTGCAGATGATGCCGCCGGATCATCTGCGCGGCAGAGTGCTCGCCGTGAACAGCATCTTCATCAGTTCCTCGAACGAACTCGGCGCCTTCCAGGCCGGCACTTCGGCAGCGATCTTCGGTGCGACGCGATCGGTACTGATCGGCGGCACGATCACCCTGGCGATCGTCGCCGGTGTCTGGCGGCGCTCGAAGGATCTGCTGGCGCTGCGCTTGAGCTGAGCGGTCATCAGTTCGGCGCTGATCAAACTTGCTGCAGCAGGGCAGGCACGAAAACGATCTGAGCTTTGATCGCAAAACCACTTCCCGCAGCGGCGGGCAATCGGCAGCATGCGTTCAGTCCTTGCGGCCTTCGTCACAAACGAAGCTGCACTCCCGATTCCCAACTCGATCCGCTCATGAACCTCCTGCCCGTCCGCTGCCGAATGTCGTTGCGCCGCTGTTGCGGCGCTCGATGTCGGTCTGCGCGCTGCGCAGGCTGACGCAAGAGCTGCCGCCAAGCGGCGCGCCTTTTGCAATGCATTCGATGACGGCGCCGAGCGTCGCCGTTCGTTCATGTTTGTCGTGGAAGCTGCGTGCGCCTTCAGCGGTACGCATGCCAGGAGCAATCGTCATGTACTACAGGTCCAGCAACACCCGTCACGCCATCTACGGCTTCGATTCGCTGTGCGCCGCTGCCCGCGCCACCGGCCATCGCGGCGATGCCACGTTGCACGCCGCACTCGGCGGCGAATCCGGCATCGCCGGAATCGTCGAGCGCTACATCGGCATCGTCGCTGCCGATGGCCGCATCAATCATCATTTCAGCGGTATCAACATCGTCCGTCTGCGGCTGATGCTGGTGCGCCATTTCAGCTGGTTGGCCGGCGGCCCGCAGCGAAATGTCCTGTTTGTGCCGGCGAGCAGCGAGCGTCGCGAAGACAGGGCCGATCTCCACGCACTCACCGTGCTCGCCGATGGCCTCGACGACGCCCTGCAGCAGTGCGCGGTGCCGAACTCTGCACGTCGTCGCTTCCTTGCGCTGTTCAATCCGGCGCTGCAGATGGCGGCCTGAGGTCCAGCGGCCATTGCGAGTACAGCGCGCCGTGCTCGCAATTCAGTAATCCAGATCCAGCGCCCCGCACAGCCAGTCGATCAAGGGGCTGGCGAGCTTGTATTGCTTGATGATCCGCTTAGGCAGATCGGGCGCCAGCAGCGTGTCGTCATCGAGTGCGGCGGAGGCGATGTAGTCCTTGCGCTTGATGTCCTCGATCAGCTCGTGGGCCGGGTCGTAGCCCAGCGGTACGCGCTTCATGCTGTCACCGCCCAGGGTGCCGAAGGCCTTCTTGAACGCGGCCGAGCGGGTCGCCGCTTTCCAGCTCGCCGGGTTGTTGACCAGGTAGGTGCGGATGCGCTTCAAGGTTTCCGGCTGCGGATGCCAGATGCCGCCGCCTAGGAAGCTGTCGCCGGGCTTGATGTGCAGGTAGAAGCCCGGTGCATCGAGCCGGCCCATCGTGCCCTGATCGGCATCGCCGCCGCGGATCACCGCGCGCGTTGCCTGGTGATAGAAGCTGGCGCCGGCCCAGGGCTTGTACGGCGTCTTGTCGGCGGCGAAGCGGGTGTCGCGATGGATGCGGAACATCGAGCCACCGACCGGCTTCGGGTTGGCTACGTAGTGCGGGCTGATCTCCTTCAGCGGCGCATCGAGATCGCCGATCAGTCGCAGGAATGGCAGCTTCACTTGCTGCTCGTATTCGGGCTTGTGGGCGGTGAACCATTCGCGGCTGTTGTTGGCAGCGAGCGCGCGCAGGAAGGCGAGGGTCTGGGTCGAGAAGTACGGGGCGGCTTTGGCCATCGGGATCGGTCTCCGGGAGTGTCGCGACGATGCCGGATGTATCGCGCCATTCCAAGCGCCATTCCCTTTCGATCTGGCTGACGACAGCCGATGGCGAAACCGTCCGCCGAGCACGATATTCCTCGAAAGGTCTTGACGCCGCGCGGCTGCGCGCATGTACTGCGCGTCCGAAACGCGCTGTACGCGATTGTTTCGGCAAATAAAAGCCTATATCCGGGCGCCAGACAGCGGTGGTCATCCGATGAGCAATCTCCTCAGCACTCCATGTTTCGATGTGGCCTTCCTTCCGACCACGGAGCGCGCTTCGTGAGCGCCGCCGTGCCGATGGTTGGCGGCTTCGTGGCGCCGAAGCGGGTGTTGATGGGCCCGGGTCCGTCCGATGTCCATGCCCGGGTTCTGGCCGCCGCCAGCCAGGGAACGATCGGCCATCTCGATCCCGAATTCGTCCGCCTGATGGACGAGATCAAGCTGCTGCTGCGCGCCACCTTCCGTACCGAGAACGATCTGACTTTCGCGATCTCTGCGCCGGGTTCGATCGGCATGGAGACCAGCGTCATTAATCTGGTCGAGCCGGGCGACACCATCATCGTCTGCGTCAACGGCGTGTTCGGCGGCCGTATCTGCTCGATGGCCGAGCGCGCGGGTGCCAAGGTCGTCAAGGTCAATACGCCTTGGGGCCGCGCAGTCGATCCGGCCGACGTCGAAGCCGCACTCAAGGCCAATCCGGGTACCCGGGTCGTTGCCTTCGTGCAGGCAGAAACCTCCACCGGCGCGCTGAGCGATGCCAAGACGATCGCGGCAATCGCCCGCGCCCACGGCGCCCTGAGCCTCTGCGATGCGGTGACTTCGCTGGCCGGCGTGCCGCTGGAAGTCGATGCCTGGGGCATCGATGCGACCTACTCGGCGACTCAGAAGTGCCTGTCGGCGCCGCCGGGCTTGTCGCCGGTCACGTACTCGGCGGCTGCCGTCGAACGCCTGAAGACGCGCAATTCCCCGGTGGTCTCCTGGTTCCAGGATCTGGCGCTGGTGATGAGCTACTGGGGCAGCGGCGGCAACGCCACGGCGCGCCGTACCTACCACCACACCGCGCCGGTCAATGCGCTGTTCGGCCTGCATGAAGCGCTGCGCATGCTGCACGAGGAGGGTCTTGAAGCAAGCTGGGCGCGCCATGCGCGCGTGCATGCGCTGCTCGCCGAAGGTCTGGAAGATCTCGGCTTCCGCTACGTGGTGCCGCAGGGCGAGCGGCTGCCACAGCTGAACAGCGTCTGGATTCCGGAAGGTGTCGATGACGCCGCCGGCCGCGGCCAGCTGCTCAACGATCACGGCGTCGAGATCGGTGCCGGCCTCGGCGATTTCGCCGGCAAGGTCTGGCGCATCGGCCTGATGGGCCAGAGCTGCAGCGAGCGCCATGTCGAACTGCTGCTCAACGCGTTGGCCAAGGTCAGCGGCCGCAGCCGTTCGACGTCACGGCTGCTGGAAGCCACCGCGTAAGCCGCTCTGCATCGAGGGTCCCGGACGGGCAGTCAGGTTCACCCTGACTGCCCGTTTTGCTGGGGCTATGTCATCGTCCAACCACTGAAGACGCACGGCAACGACGGAGGAGACCGCCATGACTGCCCACGAAAAGCTAGAGATCCCGGAAGTCCGCAGCAAGGTATCGCCCGAGGAATGGCAGCTGAGAGTCGATCTCGCCGCCGCCTACCGGCTGGTCGCCATGTTCGGCTGGAGCGATCTGGTGTTCACCCATATCTCGGCGCGCGTGCCGGGGCCCGAGCATCACTTCCTGATCAACCCCTACGGCTTCCTGTTCGACGAGATCACCGCGTCGAGCCTGGTCAAGGTCGATCTCGCGGGCAACAAGGTCATGGAGTCGCCGTATCCGATCAACCCGGCCGGCTTCGTCATCCACAGTGCGGTGCACGCGGCGCGCGAAGATGCGCACTGTGTGCTGCACGTGCACTCAGCGAATGGCGTGGCCGTGTCGGCGCGCAAGGAAGGCTTGCTGCCGATCTCGCAGCAGTCGATCTTCGTGATGTCGAACCTCGGCTATCACGACTATGAAGGCGTGGCCCTGCTCGAGGATGAGCGGCCGCGTCTGGTCCGCGATCTCGGCAGCAACACCTACCTGATGCTGAAGAACCACGGCCTGCTGACCGTCGGCACCTCGGTCGCCGAAGCCTGGGTGGCGATGTACATCTTCGAGAGCGCCTGCAACATCCAGGTGCGGGCGATGGGCGCCGGCGGCGCGAACGTCGACAACCTGCTGATGATTCCGCAGAACATCCTCGACGGCGGCATGCGCCAACTCAAGGAAGCAACACGCGGCCAAGGTGCGGGTCTGGTCTGGCCGGGCCTGCTGCGCAAGCTCGACAAGGCCGATCCCTCGTACCGCACGTGACCGCCTGCCCGGGTCTTAGCCTCGCCGCGCTGGCGCAATGGCGAAGCGATGGCCTGCGCTTCGATCATCAGGGCCAGCCGATCTTCGTTCGCGAAGCCGGTACGGCTAGCGACGACGATGCTTCCCTGCTGTGCCTGCACGGTTTCCCGACCGCGTCGTTCGACTGGTATCCGATCTGGGCCGGCTTGAACCAGAGCTTCGAGCATCTGCTGGCCTTCGACATGCTCGGCTACGGGTTCTCCGCGAAGCCCGCGGGTCAGGATTATCCGATCACGGTGCAGGCCGATATCGCTGAAGCGCTGCTCCGCGATCGCGGTGTCCGGCGTGTACATCTGCTCGCCCACGATGTCGGCGATACCGTTGCGCAGGAACTGCTGGCGCGCGATGCCGCACGCCGCGTCGCTGGCGATGCCTCGCTGGAAATTGCCTCCTGCGTGCTGCTCAACGGCGGCCTGTTCCCGGAAACCCATCGCGCTTCGCGCGCGCAGAAACTGCTGCTGTCGATGCTCGGCCCGCTGGTGGCCGCAGTAATGACCGAGCGGCGCTTCATGCCCAGCTTCGCGCTGGTGTTCGGGCCGCAGACCAAGCCTTCAGCCGAAGAGTCGAAGGTGTACTGGTCACTGCTCGCGCATGACAACGGTCATCGCAAGCTGCACCGGTTGATCCGCTACATCCTCGAACGGCGCGCCAACCGCGATCGCTGGGTCGGCGCGCTGCAGACCACCGCGGTGGCGCTCCACCTGATCGATGGCGCGCTCGATCCGATCTCGGGCGCGCACATGGTCGAGCGCTACCGGCAGCTGATTCCGAATCCCGACGTCAGCTTGCTGCCGGGCATCGGCCATTACCCGCAGACCGAAGCGCCGGAGGTGGTGCTGGACGCCTTCCTGCGCTTCCACGCGCGGCTACCGCCCTAGGAACCCAAGGCCAGCGCATTGAGCCCGGCCGTCGCGCGCGGTGCGGTGTACAGCCGCGACGCAATGCGCTCGACCAGATGCGCCGCGTCGCGCGCGACGCCGGAGAAGCGGCCCGAGCCCCAGGTGTACTGCCACGGCAGGCCGAGGAAGTAGAGGCCGGGCACGGTGGTGATGCCGCGGTCGTGACCGGGATAGCCGCGGCCATCGAATACCGGCACGTCGACCCAGGTGAAGTCTGCCTTGTAGCCGATGCACCAGATCACGCTGGTGATGCCGGCCTCATTGAAATCGAGTTCTGTGCGTTCGGCGGCGGGCTTCCAGACCGGCAGGTAACGCGGCTCGACGGGCGCATCGATGCCGCTCTTGGCGATGAATGCGTCGATGGTGTCCTTGATCGATTCCAGCGTGAGGTCTGCGGCATCGAGGTTCTGTTCGAGATCCGGCTTCAGACTCATCGTGGTGCCGACGATGTCGTTCAGGCGGCCGTACAACTCCATGCCTTCGCTGGCGAACTTGCGCAGGTCGATCTCGCGGCCACCGTCGCGGCCGGTCAGATAGTGGTTGGCCTTGGCGCGCACTCGTTCCTTGTTCGGATGCTCGTGGATACCGATGTCGTAATAGCCCATCTGGTTCAGCCATTCGACGGCATCCTTGCCGCGGTACTGGCGCGGCGCGCGCGGCGCGCCGCCGACGCAGAGGTGCACCTTGCGGCCGGCGAGATGCAGATCCTCGGCAATCTGGCAGCCGCTCTGGCCAGTGCCGACCACCAGCACCGCG
>NZ_CAISIQ010000008.1 GCF_903885465.1 uncultured Nevskia sp. | reverse complement strand
GCCGTGGTCTCGCCGATCAGCTTGTCGAACGTCGCCTTGTAGGCGTCTTCGCTTTCAGGCTTCGAGACGAAGCTCTTGGTTTTCTGGGTGCCGCTGCCGAGCAGGATGCCGAGCGCGTTGGTGACGCCGTCGCCCTTCTTGTCGGCCGCCGAGGTCGATTCGCTCATCGTGAAGATGTCCGGCTCGGCGACGGAGGGATCGTCCAGATAGATCGCGCCGCCGAAGCGGCCGCGCTTGCTGGTGGTGAAGGTGCGCGCGCCGCCCGGGCCGTTGATCTGCCATTCGGTATCCCCCGCCAGCAGCACCGGCGCCGACTGGATACTGGCGTGGCTCGAAGTACCGGCGATCAGGCGCCAGCCGCGCTTGGGCTTGGAGGTGAGGCCGAAGCTGGCGAGGTAATGAATGTGCAGCAGGCTGGCATCGAGCGCCTTGGCGATGTCCCCGGCCTTGGCGCCGCGGCCCTGGTTCTGGGAATCGACCCGCTGGCCGAGGCTGCCGCGACCGGTGCTCGACGAGAAGAACGCCTTCATGCCGGCCGGCGCAAAGATCTTGCTGATCTGCGGGTTCTTCTCGCCGAAGCTCGAATCCGAGAACGTGTACGGCGATTCCAGCCCGTACTTGGCAAGCTGCCCCTGCCAGATTTCATTCGCCGCCAGAGTCGCCGGATCGACGACCTCGTAGCCCGCCGCCTGCAGCGCGGCGACGGTATCGGCGTAAGCCTTGTCGGTGATCGCCTGCATGGTGGCGTCGCTTACGCCGTCGAGCGTCGCCGTGACCATCGCCGTCGAACTACCGAAGGCGCCGCCGTTGCCGCGATCCTGGGCGTAGATCTGGGTGTAGAACTCGACGCCAAATTCGGCGATCGCCACCCGCTTGGCGCCCTGCACCGCTCCGACGTTGTCGGTGCCAACGTCCGGCGCTGCAGATGCCGTCATCGCCAGCAGGCTGAGCAACAGCCCAGCTCCCTTTTTCCAGATCTTGTTGAAGCTCGTCATGGTCATCCCCGGTGTTGCCGAACGGGCCGTTTGCCCGCTGCGGAAACTCTAGGGATCGCCGGTTCCGGCCGAACCCCCTAGCTGGGGGGTGAGGCTTGACGCCGACGAGACCGGATCGCCAGTCTCGCCACATCAGAACTTGGGGCTGCAGGCATGAAGACCGCATTGATCGTCGAAGACCAGACACCGCTGGCGCAGTGGCTGGAGCAGACGCTGCGCGAGGCCTTCGACGGTATCGAAGTCAGCCGGGTCGACAGCCTGCTGTCCGGCCGGCGCTGGCTGCGCGGCCTCACCGCCGAGACCGGGCCGGAACTGGCGCTGATCGACCTCGGCCTGCCCGATGGCTCAGGCGTTGAACTGATCCGCGAACTGAGCGCAGCGCATCCGCGCTGCCAGTGCATCGTCTCGACCATCTACGCCGACGATGCCCACGTGTTCCCAGCGCTGCGGGCCGGCGCCCGTGGCTATCTGCTCAAGGATCAGCCGCGCGAAAAGATGGTTGCCGCGTTGCGCGGCATCGCCGCCGGCGAGCCGCCGTTGTCGGCGACCATCGCTCGCCGCCTGCTGCGGGTGTTCGGCGATGAACCGGGCCGAGCCGCCGGCACCGAGCAGCCACTGTCGCCGCGCGAGCGGGAAACCCTGGTGCTGATCGCCAAGGGTTGCCGGCTGCCGGAAGTCGCGCTGCACCTCGGCGTGACCCGCAACACCGCCGCCGGCTTCATCAAGAACGTCTACCGCAAGCTCGAAGTCAGCAGCCGCGCGGAAGCGACGATCGAGGCGACGCGGCTCGGCCTGGTCAATCCTCAGCTCTGAAGGCTGGCCACTGAAGGCCGCGTGAATCGCGGTTCGCGCAGGGCCGGCGCGGTCCGCTACGATCGCGGCCCCAATCCCTCGAGCGCCTGACGATGGTCGAAGCCGATAACGACGCGATGCCGGCGCGGATTGGCCCGTACCGAATCCTGCGCCTGCTCGGTGAAGGCAGCCACGGCCGCGTCTATCTCGCCGAGGAAAGCGATCCGCCGCGCCGCATCGCGCTGAAGGTGCTGCGTGCCGCCAGCGCCGGCGAGGATCTGCGCCGCCGCTTCCGGCGCGAGATCGAACTGCTGGCCGGGCTCGAACATCCGGGCATCGCCCGGCTCTATGCCGCCGGTGTTGCCGACAGCGACGCCGGCCCGCTGCCCTGGCTGGCGATGGAATACATCGAAGGTCAAGACCTGCTGGCCTATGCCGATCACGCCAAGCTCGATCTACGCGAGCGACTGGCGCTGCTTGCCGAGATCAGCCGCATCGTCCATTTCGCGCATACACGGGGCGTCGTCCATCGCGATCTGAAGCCGGCCAATCTGCTGGTCGACGCGTCTCGCAAGCCGCGGGTGCTGGACTTCGGCATTGCCCATCTGGTGCTCGATGAAGCGACGCCGATGACCCAGGTCGGCCAGGTGCTCGGCACCGTGCCGTACATGAGCGCCGAGCAACTCGCGGGTATCGATGGCGCCGATCCGCGCAACGATGTGTATTCGCTCGGCGTCATCGCCTACGAACTGCTCAGCGGCCATCTGCCCTATCCCGGCCTGTCGAAATCGACCGTGCTCGAAGCGCTGGCGATGATCCGCGCCGGCCGCATCGAGCGGCTGTCGCAGCATCTGCCGGCCGCGCGCGGCGATACCGAAACCGTGGTGATGAAGGCGATGGCGCAGGAGTCTGCGCATCGCTACGGCTCGGCTGCCGAACTGGCCGGTGATCTTGATCGCCTGCTGCTGAGCCAGCCGATCGAGGCACGGCCGCCGACCGCCGGCTACCTCGCCGGCCTGTTCGTGCGCCGGCACAAGGCGATCACCGCAGCCGCGGCCGTCGCCGTGCTGGCGCTGGTCGCCGGTGCCGCGGTGTCGATCCGCTACGGCCTCGCTGAATCCGAAGCACGGCAGCAGGCCGATGCCCGCAGCGCCGAGGCTGAAGCGGTCAATGCATTTCTCGAAAAGATGCTGACCGCCGCCACGCCGGACGAGGAACTGGGCCGCGATCTGCGCGTGCGCGAAGTGCTGGATTCGGCCAAGGCCTCGCTCGGCGCCGAACGCAATGAGGCCCTGTCCTCGACCTTGTACCGCACGCTCGGCGCCAGCTATCTGGCGCTGGCCGACAGCGACACCGCGCTGCTGCTGCTCGATGAAGCCCGCAAGCGCGCCATCTCGTCCTACGGCGCTGACAGCACCCAGGCTCGCGCCGCGAAGCTGCTGCACGCCGAGGCTCTGGTGCAGAAGAACCAGCTCGCCGAAGCCGGCAGCGAAATTGCCGACATCGCCACGGCTGCGCAGCCCGAGCTTGAAACCCGCAAGCAATCACTACGCGCGCGCCGTCTGCAGGGGACGATCCAGCGCGAACAGGGCCAGTTCGCTGAAGCTGAAAAGATCTGGGCGGCGGTGCATGCCGATGCACTGAAGCTGCTCGGGCCGGACGATGATTTCACGCTCACCGTGGCCGGCGATCACGCCGTGGCCTTGCAGGACAACGGCGATCTCAAGGGCGCGCGTGCCGAGCAGGAACAATTGCTGGCGCAGCAGACGCAGCGGCTGGGCCCTGATCATCCGGACACGCTCACCGCGCGTTCCAGTCTCGCCGCGACCACCGCCTATCTCGGCGATCTGCCAGCGGCGGTGACGATAATGCGCGAGGTCGTTTCCGGCATGCGCAAGACCTTCGGCGATACTCATCCGGAAACGCTGACCGCGATGGCCAATCTCGGCGCGATGCTCAACGACACCGGCGCCGAAGCCGAGGGCTTGAAGCTCAGCGAGGAAGTGCTCGATGCACGCCTGCGCCACCTCGGCCCAGCCAGCCGCAACAGCATCGATGCCTACACGACGGTGGGCGTTGCCCAGGCCGCGCTGAACCAGAGCGAAGCTGCCGAAAAGACGTTCCGCACCGCGCTGGCGGCCGCCGATACCCAGCCCGCAGCGCTAGCCGAATCAGCATTGCTAGTGCGCGCCAATCTGTCCTCACTGCTGATGAAGCTGAACCGGCTAGCCGAAGCGCGACACGAACTGGAGCTGACGGTCGCCAGCAGCATCGCGATCAAGGGTGCGGACAACTGGCAGACCGCTGCATCGCAAAGCCTGTACGGCGAATGCCTGTTCCGGCTGCACGATCTGCCGGCCGCCGAAGCGGCGCAGCAAGCGGCGTTGACCACCTTCACGGCCACGCTCGGGCCGGAGCACGACCGCAGCCAGCTGGCGCGCGAACGCTTGCAGAAGGTCCTGCTGGCAGAAGGCAAGACCGACCAGGCTGCTGCACTCGCGCCACCGAAAGCGCCGGCCACAACGCCATGAGCATCGCGGCGGTGATCGTCGTTCTGCTGGTAGTGGCCTGCGCATGGCTGCTGCGCCAGCGCGCGCAGCTCAGGCGCGAACTCGCCGTGCTGGAACTGCGGCAGACCGGCGAAGCCGACAGCCGTCGCCAGGCGATCGCCAGCGAACGCAGCCGCCTGCTGGGCGATCTGCATGACGACATCGGCGCCAAGCTGCTGACCCTGATCCATAGCCTCGATCGCCCGGAGCAAGCCGACCTCGCCCGCGCCGTGATGCAGGACCTGCGCGACATCGTCAGCCGCAGTCAGCTCGAACCGCTGAGCCTGCTCGAAGCGCTGGCACAGATGCGCGAGGAAACCGAAGAGCGTCTGGCGGTGATCGGCAGCAGTCTGGAATGGCAGCAGGACGGCGAACTGCCAGATCCGCCGCTAGACGAGGCGCAGGCCCTGCATCTGTTCCGCATCGGCCGCGAAGCCGTGACCAACGCGCTGCGCCATGGCCACGCAACGCATCTGCGCATCCGCATCCGTGCCGCCAGCGGCATGCTGCTGTTCGATCTCACCGACGACGGCCCCGGCCTGCTCGCCGATGGCCCGTCCGGCCGCGGCACTACCGGCATGCGCCGCCGCGCCGAAGAGCTGCAAGGCTCGATCGCCTGGACCGCCGGCACGCGCGGCGGGACCAAGGTGGTGCTGCAGTTCCCGCTGCCGGAATCGAACGCGAGCCCCAGGCCACGCTGAAGGTTTCACGCGGCGAACGCTCGCGGCACCTAGAATCCGGCTCAAGCCCGGCAATCCAAATCCCATGTCGCAAACCCTGATCGATCTGCGCAGCGACACCGTCACTCGCCCGACCACTGCGATGCGCGCGGCGATGGCCGCCGCAGAAGTGGGCGATGACGTCTATGGCGATGACCCCAGCGTCAACCGCCTGCAAGCGGTCGCCGCCGAGCGCTTCGGCTTCGAAGCGGCGCTGTGGTTTGCCACCGGCACGCAGTCCAACCTCGCGGCGCTGATGGCGCATTGCGGGCGCGGCGACGAGTACCTGGTGGGCCAGGATGCGCACACCTACAAGTACGAGCAAGGCGGTGCCGCCGTGCTTGGCTCGATCCAGCCACAGCCGATCAGCAACCAGCCGGATGGCTCGATCGCGTTGGCCGACATCGCTGCTGCGATCAAGCCGGACGATCTGCATTTCGCGCGTACACGCTTGCTGGCGCTGGAGAACACCATCGGCGGCAAAGTGTTGCCACAGGCGTATGTCGCCGACGCTACGGCTTTCGCGAAGTCGCGTGGCCTGGCGACGCATCTCGATGGTGCGCGGCTGTGTAATGCGATGGTTGCTGCGGGGTTGAGCGCGCGCGCAGCGGTGAGCGGTTTCGATTCGGTATCGCTATGCCTAAGCAAAGGTCTCGGCGCGCCGGCCGGTTCGCTGCTGCTCGGAAGCACGGCCTTCATCGCTGCCGCAAAGCGCTGGCGCAAGGCGCTCGGCGGCGGTCTGCGCCAGGCCGGCATCTTTGCGGCAGCGGGGCTGTACGCGCTGGAGCATCACGTCGAACGACTCGCTGAAGACCATGCCAACGCCGCACATCTTGCAGCCGGGCTGGCGGCGCTCGGGCTCAGCGTGGCACCGGTGCAGACCAACATCGTGTTCGTCGACATCGCCAGCGAAGACCTTCCTGCGCTCAAGCTTTACCTGCCCGAACAGGGTGTGATCGCCACGCTCGGTACGCGCACCCGGCTGGTCACCCATCTCGATGTGCCGCGCGCGAAGATCGATGCCGCGCTGGCCGCGTTCGAGCGCTATTACGCCGTCAAGAAGCACGCTTCGACCTTGTTTTCAGCACCGAAACCCGGCGGCGCCCTGCCGCCCGGCATGGCCGAACTGTACGGGAGCATGACGTGAGCGCCGTCGATAGCAGTGCCGAGAAAAAGCCGGTCAGCGTCGAAGCGAACTTCGATGGCCTGGTCGGCCCAACGCACAACTACGCAGGACTGGCGCAGGGCAACAAGGCCGCCGAGAAGAATGCCGAGCTGCCTTCGAACCCGCATGCCGCGGCACTGCAAGGACTGGCCAAGATGCGCGCGCTGGCGGCGATGGGCTTTGCCCAAGGCGTGCTGCCGCCGCAGGAACGTCCGCATATCCCGACCCTGAAGCTGCTCGGCTTCGAAGGCCGCGATGCCGAAGTGCTGATGCGCGTGCGCCGTGATGCGCCGGAACTGCTGGCGGCGATGTCCTCGGCGTCGTCGATGTGGACGGCCAACGCAGCCACCGTCTCGCCGGGCGCCGATACCCGCGATGGCCGCGTGCATTTCACGCCGGCCAATCTCGCCACTCATCTGCATCGCTCGATCGAGCCGGTCGTCACCGGCCGCGCGCTGGCAACGATCTTCCGCAGCGAAAAGCACTTCGTGCACCACGCGCCGCTGCCGGCGACGCCGCAGATGGGGGACGAGGGCGCCGCCAATCACACGCGGCTATGCGCCGAGCACGATGGCCATGGACTGGAACTGTTCGTCTACGGTGAAGCGGGCGAGAAGGACCCGAAGCCTGCGGTGCACCCTGCGCGCCAGAACCGCGCCGCCGGCGAGGCGATTGCCCGTCTGCATCACCTCGATCCGGACTACGTTCATCACGCCCAGCAGAAGCCAGACGCGATCGACGCCGGCGTCTTCCACAACGATGTCATCGCGGTCGGCCATCGCCACCTGCTGCTGCATCACGAGCAGGCTTTCGTCGATGGCAAGGCGATCCGCAATTGGGTCAAGCGGCGCCTGAAAGGCCGCGATCCGGTGTTCATCGAGATCAGGGATCGCGAGTTGAGCATCGAGGATGCAGTCAATTCCTACCTGTTCAACAGCCAGATCCTCAGCCTGCCCGATGGCTCGATGCGGCTGATCTGCGCCCATGAATGCCAGGAGAACGACAAGGTCTGGGCCGCGATCCGGCGCATCGTCGACGACCCGCTGAACCCGATCACCGACGTGCAATCCTTCGATCTACGTCAGAGCATGCGCAACGGCGGCGGCCCCGCCTGCCTGAGGCTGCGCGTGGTGCTCGATCCGGCGCAGCGCACGGCGGTGAACCCGAAGGTCTGGATCGACGATGCCCTTGCCGTCCGGCTCGAAGCCTGGATCGGCAAGTACTATCGCGACCGCCTGGTCCTGGCCGATCTCGCCGATCCGCAACTGCTCGACGCCTCGCGCAGCGCGCTCGACGAGCTGACCCAGATTTTGGGTCTGGGCAGCTTGTACGACTTTCAGCGCTAGATCAGAGGCTGGACGTTGTGCCCGGCCTCCGTCGCCCATCGAAAGCTCGTCACCGCTGCAAGCGACTACCGCACCGATGGCAGGATTCCGATCCTCTGTAGGAACTCCAACTCTTGAGCGCGCGATTCATCCGTCTTGCCAGGCGCACTCGGCCAGTCATGGCCGAGTCCCGGCTCGTTGATGAAATCGCACACTCGGCCAAGCGACCGAATTGTCGTACAAAGCCGCAGGTTGGCCGTTTCCGCGAACACAACGTCGCCATCCGCATGGAAAATGAGATAGGGCGATAACTGGCCATCGATACCCCGCTCCGGGCTGATGTCGTCGACAAACTTTCCAAAACGGTCCAACTGAGACTGCGCAAGCTGCGCATCCGGTGCTGTAGAACTGACGCCTGATCTGAGGACAACAGCCCCCACGCGGAACAGCGGATTGTTGCGGTAGGAGGTGGTGACCGGCGGCTCGAGCAGCGACGCCCACACCGCATTTCCGCCACCCGAACTGGTACCCGTCACCACGATTCGGGTCGGATCGATGCCGAGCTGAGCAGCATTCTCCTGTGCCCATCTGACAACCAGTCTCGCGTCGTCGGCATGCACGTACGCATAAGTGCCGAAGCGATCATTGACCCGCTGGTCGGGCGAGATGACAACCATGCCTTGGTCGGTCGCCCAGTATCGGGAACGCGTTCCCGGCAAGCCGCCGCGTGCCCAGCCGCCACCGCTCCAGTCGATATAGACAGCACGGCGATCGGAAGGCTGCCAATCGGTCGGATTGAACACAAAGGCACGTAGCGGAATGACTGCGTCGCTACGCAGCACGTAGTTCGCGGCGGAACCGGCAACCGTCGCAGGGGTATTGGCAACCGGATCCACCGTCGTGGTGACGGTGAGCGAAGAGCTGACGTTGGCCAAGCGCAGATTGACCGCAAAGCTGGTCGCGAACGTCTGCGGCATGACGAAGCGCACGACGATCCTGTCGCCTTCGGCCACCGTTCCAGCTGCAGACGAGTACGGCCCTCCATTGACGCTGTACTGGCCGCCGGTAACCAATACCGCCGTCGGTCCGGCGGAATTGGTGACTACGACCGGATCGGTGAACTGGACGGAGCCCGGCAACACCAGCGCACCCGCCGATGCTGAAGCCGAAGACAGCGTGAAGCGATTCGGCCGGGTGGGTGACGACACGGTCTTCACCGGCCAGTTGATGGTGCCGTTGCCTATGGTGATATCCAACGAGTAAGCGCGGCCATACTCTGGGCCAGTCGTGACCTTGAGCTGCAGAATATCTCCAGCTCGTGCGGTTCCCGGCGCACCAGTAAAGGCACCACCATTCAGGCTGTAGGTATACGGCGCGTTGATCGAGATCGGCACCGGAACATTGATACCGTTGATGGGCATCGGCGGCGTCACGACATCGCTGTTGACCGGAGCAGCACGACTATCGGGGAAGCGCAGGTAGTCCGTCAGGCGGTCTTCGGGAGCCGAGGTCGTCAGCGTCCAGGTAGTCACGAAACCACCGACGGTCACTGTGGCCATCCGGACATCGTTCAACATCGGCCCAGCAGTCAGCAGCAGACGCAGCACGTTGCCGTTGTGCGCAATACCCGTGCTGGAGGTGAATGGGCCACCGTCGAGACTGAACTGGCCGCCGGTGATCTCGATACGCGCCGCACCGCTGAGACCAGAGATCGTCATCGGTTCGCTGATCTGGCCCAATAGCGGGAAACCGTTAGCGCTGGTGAACGAGAACGCCTGCGGTGTGGCATCGCCGATGACCGTCAGAGCCTGGAATCTGGCAGAGACGTCGCCAATCGTCACGCTCGCCTCGGACATCTCCGCGGCCGTGGTCACCGTTGCGACCCTGATCCGACTGCCTGGCTGAATAGATCCATCACCGAAGATCCACGGACCACCATCGATCTGGTAGGTGCCGCCGATCACCGAGATCGGCGTCGACGTATTGATACCCGCAATCGTGATTTCGTTGCTGGACTGACGCGTCGACGGCGCAGCACCGAACACCGGCACGAATGCGAATGCATCCGGATGAGTGTCGGCTGCCAGCGTTTCTATCGAATACCCGGCACTGTAGCCGCCGACGGTCAGCGTCGTCACAGCGACCGTACCGAAGGAGGTAGACGACTGCATCTGCACATCGACGATGTCGCCGTTGACCACCGTGCCGACAGCCGTGGTGCGCGGCAGGCCATTGATGCTGTAGCTACCGCCGCCAGTGATCGAGATCTGCGTCGGCACAT
>NZ_CAISIQ010000007.1 GCF_903885465.1 uncultured Nevskia sp. | reverse complement strand
TAGCCGCGCACGGTGTCGGCGCCGCCGGCGGAGAACTGCTCGTTGGAGATCAGCGGCTGATCGGTGAGCTGGCCGTTGAGCTTGATATAGCCCTGCATTGCCAGCGGCAGCCCGAAAGTCTGAGTGAAGCCGCCGCGCAACCAGAACTGCTGGCCGCGGGCGCCGAAGCGATTGAGATCGAACTCGTCGCTGCGGCTGCCGAACCGGCCGGAGTTGAAGCTCAAGCTCAGATCGAGCTGGGCGATGTATTCGTTCTGACGCAGGATCGAGCTGTACGCCGCGCTCAGCGGGTAATAGGTGATCGGCGTCGGAATCTCGCTGCCGCCGAGCACCGTGGTGTTCTTGAAATGCTTGTAGTCGAGGCCGACCGATAGCGACTGATACAGCTCCTCGGTACCCGGCAAGGTCCAGATGCCGCGCACGCCGAGCGTCTGGCCACGGCCGAGCACGTTGATGCCGCCAACGGTGGCGATGTTGGAATCCGAGATCAGGCCGTTGACCAGCAGGTTGAACGGGCTGGCGCCGAAGCGCGCCAGATACGAGCCGAAGAAGACCTTGGCGTCATCGGTGTTTTCCGGTGCCGTCTGTACCGACGCACTGAGCGAATGGCCACGCTGGAACAGGTTGTCGTAGGACAGGCTGGCGACCGCGCGCAGATTGCTGGTGTCCTGGCTGCGACGGTTGTTCAGTTCCAGCGAGCCGTGCAGCGGCAGATCGTCATCGACGACCAGATCGACATCGACGGTGTTCGGCGTAGCACCAGCCTTCAGCGATGGCGTGACCCGGCGATCAGCCTGCTGATTGAGCGCCGCGATATCGCTGCTGACCTTGTTGAAATCCGGCACCGTGCCTTCGGCCAGCGCTGGCGCTTCGGCCTTGATCTGATCCAGCGAGTGGTATTCGGAGCCGACCACATTGAGCCGGCCAACCCGGCTTTCGCTGACTTCCAGCACGATCACGCCATCGCGCACGGTCTGCTTCGGAATCGCCACCGACACCGTCTTGTAGCCGCGATCGCGGTAATAGCGTTCGAGCGCGGCGCGGGCGCGGTCGACATCGTCCGGCGTGCGATCAAGACCGAGGAAGGGCTCCAAGGTCTTGATGATCTCGACATCGCTCAACACGCTGTTGCCGTCGACCGCGAACTCCCAGATATCCAGCGCAGGAGGTGCGGTGACCGGTGGTGCGGGCGCAGCCGCAGCAGCGCTCTGCGCACCGGCCGCCGATGGCAGCAGCGCCCACGCGCTCAGCGTCGCTGAACCCAGCAATCTGACGAGCCTCAGGTTCAACGAACGAAATCCCCTGACCAACGAAAGCCGGCAACGAAAGTGCCAGCGCGCAATAACGGAATGGGCAACGGGAAACCTGGATGGGAAGCCGATGGCTGTCGTGACTTCCGCATCCGCAATCACCGAGGCGATTGCTTCCCCCAGCCGTCTCGACGTGATCCGAGCGCTTTTCAGCGCTCATCCGGCACTCGGGAACGGCCACGGTTTCCGAGCGGCAAGTGTCAACGACCAACGTTGCAGATTCGTGAAGTCGGCGTGCACGGCACGTCCATGAGAGTCCAGCGTCGCCGTGGCCGGACAGTCTTCTATTCGCAATAGCCGCGTCACATCGGCTCGGTAATTTTCACGAATTACTGATGGATGCCGGCCTGCAGCCAGCACGGTAGCCGGCGTCGATGCCGGGCTTCCGCGGCTGACAAAGCTTGCGACACGGGGATGACGCGCTCGAGACACCGACACGGTGCCGGCGCGGTGCCGCGGCCATTTCGGCCGCAGTCAAGGGAACGCGGGCGGGAACTTCGGGCGGACATGAAACAACAGCGCGGCAGACGGCGGCTGAAACTGCTTGACCGTTACATCGGCATTCCCGTGGTCGTGCTGCTCGGCGTGCTGCTGGCGCTGCATCGGCATTTCGGTCGGCGCTTCGGGCTGAAGCGTGCCGTGATCGGCGATCCGCACCGGCCCTTGATCGGCATCCTCGCAACCGGTGCGATCGGTGACACGGTGATCGCCAGCGGCATGATCCGCGACCTGCGCGCGGCACATCCCGAAGCCCGCATCCTGATCTTCACGACAGCGTCGAACGCCTCGGTCGCCGACATGATTCCGGCGATCGACGAGCACGTGCCGCTGCGCATCCTGCGGCCCTGGAACGCGGTGGCGACGCTGCGCAGCCAGCCGCTCGACTGGTTGATCGACATCGGCCCCTGGCCGCGCATCAACGCCCTGCTCGCCGGCCTGTCGCGCAGCGCGGCGACGGTCGGCTTCAAGACGCCGGGCCAGCATCGCCACTACGTCTACGATCACGTCGTGCCGCTGCGCTATGACCGCCATCAGCTGGCCAACTACGGCGCGTTGCTGAAGCCGCTCGCAGTGCCCTCCGGCCATGCCCCGGCGGTGGTGTTCGATGAGGTCGTTTCGGCGCTGGTCGCACCGCAGCCTTATGCGGTGTTCCACGCCTGGCCGGGCGGCTACAAGGCCGAGCTGAAGCAGTGGCCGGCCGTGCGTTGGGTGGAACTGGCGCGCCGGGTCCACGCGCTGGGCCTGAGCATCGTGCTGACCGGTGGCGATGCCGATGTCGAGGACACCGCCGAACTGGCCACCGCGATTCGCACTGCCGGTGTACCGGTCGACAATCGCGCCGGCGTCTGCGCGCTGCCGCAGACGGTATCGCTGCTGAAGCGCGCCGCCATCGTCGTCAGTGTCGATACCGCGGTGCTGCATTTGGCCGCTGCGGTCGGCGTGCCGGTGATCGGCCTGCACGGCCCCAGCTCGTCGCTGCGCTGGGGCGGCGTCGGCCCGCAGGTGCTGAGCATCGATGCGATCGGCACCGACTGCGGCTACCTCAATCTCGGCTTCGAGCATCCCGCACAGCCACCGGATTGCATGCACCGCATCGGCGTCGGCCGGGTTTATGCGGCGGTCGTGAAACTGCTTGATCAGCCTCATGCAAAGCCTGCCGAGCGGGTGGCCAGCCGGGTGTTGCGTTGGGAGCGGCAGGGCTGAGCACAAGTTCATTTCCCGTCGAATCCCCAAAATCAACTGTCATTCGCGCGAAGGCGGGAATTCAGTTCTGATGCGGTGCGCCACGGTCCAAACTGGATGTCCGCCTGCGCGGGCATGACGGATTTTCTTTAACGTCTGCCGAGCAGATCGCAGCGAAAATCCATTCGCCGCTGGCAAGCCCGCGATACCAGTACGGCGGCAATCACAGTGCCGCTGGAGTAAGCCGCTACCGCACCCCAAGGCCCAGCGATCGGAATGATCGCCAAGGCCGCCACCAGCGCCGCGCCATTGCCGACGAGATAAGCCCGCAGATTCTCGGCTTCAAGGCCTGCGGCGCTGAGGATCATGCCGCCGTTGCCGAATGCCAGCCGCACTAACTGGCCCAGGCCCAGCGCGACGAAGAAGGGCCGCGCCAACACCGCGGTCGGACCGGCAATCGCCTGCAGCCATGACGCCGGCAGCACCGCCGCAATCACCACCAGCAAGGCCACCAGCCACCAGGCGCGCAGCACCGCGCGCTGGAACGCAGTCTCCAGTTCGGTACTGATCTGGCCAGCCTCGCGGAACTCGGCCACTGCATGTTTCAGCGCCGACTGGCCGACCAGCCCGACCGGCACGATCAGCCAGGTCGCAAAGCGCTTGGCCAGGCCGTAGACACCGAGCGCGTAAGCCGGTGCGAGCATCGCCAGCAGCCAGATATCGAGGCTGACCACGGTCAGCTGGGCGATCTGGGTGACGGTGATGCTGCGGCCACGACGCAGCATCTCGGCGATCACATCCTTGTGACGCAGCGAGGTCGCCGGTGGTGCCTGGCGCAAGGCCGGCAGCAGGAAAGCGAGGCCGATGAGCACGCCCAGCCATTGCGCGATCGCGAAGCCGGCGAGCAGATCAAGCGCATCGAGCTTCATCCCCGTCGCCAGGGCCAACGCCAGCAGCGGCAGCAGCCACAGACTGGCGACGAAGCCATTGCCGCGGCCGCTGAAGTAATTGGCCAGCGCCACGCCGATCTCGATGCGGATCAGCTCGGCGATCACCCGATACAAACTCATGCCGGCCACCGCCGCCGTGATCCGCCACAGCCAGGCCGGATCGGCGTAGCGGCTGTGCGGAAACAGCTGCTGGGCCAGCGCGAGCACCAGCAGTTCGAGCAGCAACCAGCCGGCGATCAAGCTGGTGGCAGCGCTCAAAAGGGTGGCGACGACGACCGGCCGTTCGCGGCTGCCGATCGCGAACACCGAGATATGGCTGCCGAAGATCGCCAGCAGATTCAGCGCGAAGACCAGCGATTCGGCGAACACGAAATCGCCGTAGACCGCTGGCCCGAGCGCCCGCACTGCGAGCACATGGGCGCCGGCCACCGCGATGACGCTGCCGACCCGGGCCAGGCCGGCGTGGCCGAGTGCGCGGTCGAGTTGTCGCTGGGCCTTGCTGGCTGCTTCAGCCACCGGTGGTGACGGCAGGCGCCATCAACGGAAAGCTCAGCGCCGCACGGCCGCTGCCGCGGGCGAGATCCGGCGGGCGATTGAAGAAGATGCTGCCGGAATCGAGCGTCGCCGCCATATCGAACAGCCGGCCACGGCCGCCAAAGCGGGCGTCGATGAACGAGATGTTGCGGGTGCCGGTCTCGCCGCGAATCGCTGCGCCCTGCTTGCCGTTGTACTGGAAGTAGCAAGCGATGAACGAGACATCGCCGAGCCAACCGCCGGCGCCGCCGAGGCCGAGGCAGGGCGGGTTCATGCCGCGTGGCTGGACGAAATTGCAGCTGATGAAGCTGCAGCGCTCGGCAGCATCGACTGCGACCACCGGCACGCGCAGATCGTCATGCGCCGGCCGCTCGAACTGGCAGCCAAGCACGGTCAGCCCGGCGACCCGGTGGCGGTCGCGCGGGCCGGTCGACGTGCCATCGACCCGGCCAGCCAGCCGCAGCTGGGCACCGAGGTTCTTGTTGAAGCAGCTGTCGATGATCCGGGCATCGGCGCAGGCGCGACTATTGGCGGCCAGCAGCACGCCGCCACCACTGGCCTTGCCCTTGTCGAAGCTGCCGTTGCCGATCGCGATGACGCCGCGCAGCGAGCACAGGAAGCCGCCGTCGATCAGCACGCCCCAGTCACTGCAGCCGCTGACCACGACGCTGTCGAGCGTGACATTGCCGACGTTGGCGAACAGCAGACCGGAGCCGGGCTGGCGGCGGCCATCGACCGTGATGCCGGAAATCGACAGGCCGTGAACGCGAACCTTGTCGTCGCGAATCGCGTGCAGCAGCGCGTCGCCCTTGAAGTCATCGCTCTTGAACAGCACGCTGCCGAGCAGCGATTCGCTGCGCAGGCTTTCGCCGACGATCGCCAGGCCGGATTTCTCGATCGCGATCGGCCGGCTGATCCGGTAGCGGCCGCGCGGAATCAGCAGGCAGCCACCGGCCGCGCGATCGACGGCGGTCTGCAGCGCGCTGGTGGAATCCTTGACGCCGGTTGGGTCGGCACCGAAATCGTCGAGCGACAAGCCATAGCCGCGCACCGACTTCTGCGGCAGCGCGCTGCTGGTTTCGGCGTCGTCGCTGGTATCGAGATCGCCGTCGTCGATCGGCTCCTCGGCCTCGGCGCGGTCGCGCTTGCCGGCCGCGCGTGCCAGTGCCGGCGCGGCCATGCCGGCGGCGAACAGGAACTGGCGGCGATCCCAGATTGGGGACTTAGACATTGGGCTGCCACTCGGCGATTGGATGTTCGAGCACGTCGCAATAGGCCGCCCAGGTGCGATCGAGCATCTCGCCTGCGCCGAAGTGCTGACGCACCACGGCCTGCGCACGCGCACCGGCAAACTGCCGTGAGTCCTGCGTCTGGAACGACAGCAGCCGATCGACAGCCTCAGCCGGATCGCCGAGTGCATAGCCACAGTCGTCCAGACCATGAGCCAGGATTTCGTCGTGGCCAGGCACCCGGCTCAACACCGTCGGCAGGCCGGCGGCCATCGCTTCGAGCACCGCGTACGGCAGCCCTTCCCAGCGCGAGCAGGACAGGAAGATGTCGTGCGTCGGCAGCTGTTCGCGCAGGCCTGGCACGGCGCCATGGACACGGACGAAACGATCGTGGCCGGCAGCTCGCAGCGCGCTTGCGAAGGCTGCACGGCCATCGCCATCGCCGTAGACGTGAACCTCGACGGCCGCTTCAGGACGCGCCGCCAGCTTGGCGATGATCTCGAACAGAAGATCCGGGTTCTTGGCTTCGCTGTAGTTGTTGACGGTGATGATCTTGAGCGGTGCATCGGCACGATTCGCCGTAGCGATTTCGGCGGGCACGGCGACACCGTTGCGAATCATCCGGCTGGCCCCGAAACCGAAACCGGCGCTGCGGGCCAGAGCCTGATCGCCGTCGGAAACGAAGATGCTCAAGCTTGTAAAACGCTCCAGCAGCCGTTCGACCAGCAGCCGCAGGCGTCGCTTCAGACCGCCGGGCCGGGACACGAAGAACAGGCCGTGATGGGTATGGACGACCGGCACAGCGCTCAGCGTGCCGACTGGCCGCGAGTAGGCGCTGGCAGCGCTGCCGTGCGAATGGATCAGCTCGATGCGCTGTCTGGCAACGAAGCGCCGCAGCGCCCACAGCGCGCTCAGGCTCAGGCGTCGCCGCGGAATCGCCAGCATTCGTTCGCTGCCGACACGGTTCATGTAGCGATCCCAGTACGGCGCTTCCTGTGGACAGGCGACGAATATCTGGCAACGCCCGGCCAGGCCATCGACCAGCTGCAGCACATGCTCGGGGCCACCACCGATGTCGGCGCGGCCGGTGATCAGCAGCACGCGCGGCAGGGCTTCGGCGGCACTCATGCGCTGGCGTCGCTGGAGCGCAGGCGCAGCGCGATCGCCAGGATCACCATCACGCTCGGCGTGCTCAGGTACATCGTGAAGGTGTCGGAGAAACACATGCGGCCCAGCTCGCCCATCACCAGGCCGGCGGCCGCCGCCTTGTAGCGGCGAACCATGACGTCCGGCGAACGGCTGCCGAGCAGGCGCAGCTGGATCGAGGCCCAGAACAGCAGGAAGAAGGCGATGCCGGCAACGCCCAGCTCCAGGAAGATGCGCAGATAGGAGTTGTCGACCGGCAGACCGGTGAGCTCCATGGTCTGCTTGTAGCCGATGCCCAGCACGTTCCAGCCCAGCTGATCGATCAGCCCGGCCCAGTTCTGGTAGCGGACCGAATGGGCGATCGAGCGATCGTCTTCGCCGAGGCCGAAGCGCGACATCGTCGCACTGAGCACGGCGGAATCGGTGATCAATGCAATCAGTGGCAGCAGCGCCACCACCACCGCGACGACCAGACCGAGCGTCACCATCACCCGGCCGGCGCTGCGCTGATGGCTGCGGGCAACGAACAAGGTGGTGAACATCAGCACCAGGCCGACCTGCAGCAGCGAGTTGCGCGAAGCGGTGATGACGATGCCGTAGACCAGCACCGCCAAGGTCACGGCGATCTGCACGGCGTTCAGGCGGCGCAGCGCGATCCAGTACAGCGCCAGCGCGGTCATCGCCCAGGAGGTGATCAGGTGCGAAAAGCCGCCGGAGTTGCCGAGCTGGCCACCGGCGCGGAACACGTAGCCGAGGCCGTTCTTCAGAAAGAGCGCCTGCTGCTGCTCGCGCACGGCACCGACGAACCAGTAGATGAAGAAGCCGAGGACGATGCCGAACAGGCCGCCCCACCAAAACACCCGCAGTGCCCGCTCGGCGCTCTCGATCGTCCAGTGCAGGCTCAGCGCCAGCAGGAACGGCGCGTAGATGAAGCACAGGCGTAGCACGCGCAAGGTTTCGCGGCCGAGGTCGCCGACATTGACCATCGAGATCCATGCGCAACCCAGAAAGCTGGCCGCGAACAGCAGGGTCATCGAGTCCGGCAACCGCGCGCGATAGAGCAGCAGCAACAGCAGCGGCAGGCCGAACAGATCGACGAAGCTGATGTGATCGGCACCGGCCGCGAACGCCGAGGAAGTGCCGGGCACCGGAATGGCGATGACCGGAATCAGCGCCAGGCAAAAGCAGACGATGCTGGTGGCCGACCAGTTGTCGAAGCGCGGCAGGCTGCGCGCGTGGCGGGGCAGGGCGATTTCCAAGCCGGTAGCGCTCATGCCGCGACTGCCTGCTTGTGGTCGGTCCGAGCCTCATCGCGCCAGTCGCTCAAGTCCCAGCCGAGCAGCGATTCCAGCAGCCGGATGTCGTCTGCGAAGTAGGCAACCATTTCCCGACGCAGCGCGGGCGCCAGCGGCTGGCGGCGATGCCCAGTGCGGAACTGCGCCTTCAGCGCTTCGATCATTGGAAAGCGGTTGCGGCGCAGGAAGGCACGCAGCTTGAGCACGATTGGCTCGATCGCTTTCGGCGGCGTCAGCACCAGCTTGGCGACCGTCCGCGAACGCTGGCGATGCGAGCTGTTGACTACCGGGAATTCGCTGCGGCCATCATCCGGCAGATCGAGGAAGGCGAGCAGCCGGCGATAGCAGGCACCAGCGTCGGCGCGGAAGTCTTCGTAGCGGATGAACAGCACGGACTCGCGCGGCACCGTCGCCAGCAGCCTGCGCACCTGCTCGCCGTAACGGCCGATCATTCCGTACTGCAGCTTGTTGGGATCGCGGCAGCGGCGCGGCAGCTGTTCGCCGCGGGCTCGCGCGGCCTGCGCACGCCAGGCGGTTGCGAAGTCCGGCTCGTCCTCGTTCATCACGTAGGACTGTTCCATGTGATACGCCTGCGCGAACTCCACCGGGTTGCGCAGCATCACGATGAAGCGCGCCTGGGGATTGAAGGCGAGAATGTTGGCGACCGCGCGCTGCGAGTGCAGGTAGGTGGTCGAGCCTTCGGCAATGATCAGGTGACGCTCGTCGGCGCCGGCAAACAGCGCCAGATAATCGTCCAGTGTGTTCAGCGAATGGTGGCGTGCCAGCACCGGGTAATCGCTGGCGAAATAGGCCGGCTCTTTCGGATCGCTGAAGAACACATCAGCACGATCGCGCAGGTACTGCGCCATCGCCGTGGTGCCGCTTTTCGGCGCGCCGAGGATGAAGGTATTGGGATGCCGGTTCATGCGCCCAGTCTCTGTTCAGTGATGCGCGGGGCGGCTGCGGTGATGGAGGTTTCGGACTTCAGCCAGTCGCTCAGATCCCAGCCGAGCAGGCGTTCCAGCAGGTGGATGTCGTCAGCGAAATGACTGGCCAGTTCGGCGCGCAGCGCTGGTGACAGCGGTGCGCGCACCATGTCCTGACGCTGCCGTTCGCGCAGCGCTTCCACCAGCGGCAGGCGCGCACTGCGCAAGGTCTTGCGCAGCCGCCACAGTGGCGCGCGCAGTGGCGCCGGTGGATTCAGCAGCAGCCGCGCGAGCGCCGGATAGCGACGACGATGGGCGCCGTTGACTACCGGGAAATCCTGGCGGCCATCGTCGTCCAGACCGAGGAAGGCCAGGGTCTGCCGATACACCGCACCAGGATCGGCCCGCAGCGCATCGAAGCGAATGATGTGCACTGAGCTGCGCGGCACCAAGCTCAGCAGCCGTTCGATCTGCTCGCCGGTGCGCGCGAATGCCGCGTACTGCAGGAAGCGTGGCTGCCGGCAGCCGGCCGGTATCCGCTCGCCGCGCGCGCGCTGTGCCTGCAGCTGCCAGGCATCGGCGAAATCGGCCTGATCCTCGTTGAGCATGTAGCGCTGCTGCATGTGCAGCGCCGGCGCCAGTTCCAGCGGATTGCGCAGGCTGACGATGAAGCGCGCGTTCGGGTTGGAGGCGAGAATCGCCGGCACTGCGTCAGCGGACAGCAGGTAGTTGGTCGAGCCTTCGGCGATCACCCGATGCTGTGGCTCGGGCGCGAACAAGGCCTGATAGCGATCGGGATCGAAATGCGCCTGGATGTCGGCATGCGGCGGAAAATCCCGCGCGAAGTAGCCAGGTTCCTTGCGGCTGCTGAAGCAGACCTGCGGATGCGCCGCCAGCCAGCTGGCCAACGCCGTGGTGCCGCTTTTCGGCGCGCCGATCAGGAACGTGTTTGGCAGCTGGCTCATGCAGCGACTGCCGTTGGATGATGGTTGGCGGCGCCGTACCAGCGCTGCCCGAAGCGGGTGCCGAACTCGGCATCGAGGCGCTGCAGTTCGGTTTCGGCAATCGCGCGAATGGTGTTGCGCGCATCAATCGGCAGCACCGGCCGCGCGCCGGCATCGAGCGGGCTGTACAGCAGGCGCTGCACCAGCGATTGACGCTTGACCCAGGCGATTAGCCGTTGGCCGCCATGGCGCTTGAACCGCTTGGAGAGCTTGTTGACGGTCAAGGCCAGACCGGCCGAGCGCGGCCGCGCGGCGGCATTGACCTTGTCCTGCATCAAGGCCGGCAGCGCCTGTTCGCTGACGCCGAGAAAACGGCAGACGCTGGCGAAGAAGGCTGCAGGATCGGCCTTCAGATCGTCGAAGCAGCCGATGAAGATCGCCTCGCGGCCGAAGGCATCTGTCCAGGGCTTGAGCAGCGAGTGATAAGCCAGCGACTGCGGTTCGAAGCGGCTGCGCATCCAGTCCGCCGGTGAGCCTTCGAAGCGACCATTGCGCCGTGCGAACAGATAGGCCGAGAGCACGAAGTCTTCCGGCCGGCGAAAGCAGACCAGCAGCTTCACCGGCCCGAGTGCGGCGCGGATCTGCGCCGCCAGTTCCGGCCGACGCCAGTAGCGGTGAGCGATCTCGCCGATCGCGCGATGGCCATCGGCATCGGCGAAGAAATCGCCGTACCAGCCGAGCCCGCGTGCCTGATTGAGATCGAAGTAACTGGTTTCCTTGACCGGGGTGACGAACACCTCCGGATGCTGGCGCAGCGCTTCGAACAGCCAGGTCGAGCCGGCCCGGCCGGTGCCGATGTAGAGAAAATTGGGCAGCGTGCGCATGGGAGCTGAGCCGATCTACGCAGTTCAGGCGTAAGCAGCTTTCAGGGCCTGGCCGTAGGCGCCGGCGCGCACGCCGACCTGGTTCAGCACCGCACCCTGCACGGTGACGCCGGCATCGGCGAAACGGGCGAGGGCGGCTTCCAGCTCATCGGCCCGGTGTTCGCCGGACTTCAGAACCAGCAGGGTCATCGCCGCGAGGCGGCCGAGGATCGCGGCATCGGCCGCGGTCAGCACCGGCGCGGCATCGAGCACGACGAAGTCGTAGTTGCCGGCGAGCAGGCGGATCAGATCGGTGAAGCGCGGCTGCAGCAGCGTGTCCGCCGGCACCCGTGACGGACCGCCGCCGGAGATCCAGTCGAGGCTGCCGACGGTGCCCGCCATGGCCGGACGGCTGCGCAGCAGCGCTTCCGGCGCCATCGCGCTCTGTACGTATTCGACGATGCCGGCGCCGGCGAGGCTGCCGGTTGCTTGCTCGCTGAAGCTGCGGCTTAGCGCCTGGCCGCGCAGATCGGCATCGACCGCGACCACCTTGCGTCCGGCCTGGCTCAGCAGCAGCGCCAGATTGGCGGCGACGAAGCTGGCACCGCTGCCGGCGACCGGGCCGCTGACCAGCACCACGACGCCGCTCTTGCCGGCCGCGCGATTGAGCAGCGAGGTGCGCAGCGCACGCAGCGCTTCAACGGCGGCATCTTCCGGCAGGCGATCGGCCAGCAGGCCGGTGCCCGGCTCGGCGCGCTTCGAAGCAGGCTTGGCTTTCTTGAGCCGCGCCAGCAGACCTGTCGACGGCCGTCGCTGGGCTTTCGACAGCGGCACCAGCGCCAAGGTCGTCAGACCGACGGTCGCCAGTTCTGCCGGGCTTTCGAGGCCGCGAGTCAGCGAGCGGCGCAGGAACACCGCGACGACGCCGAACAGCAGGCCCAGCGCCAGCGAAATGACCAGGATCAACAGGGTTTTCGGCGCTGCCGGCACGTACGGCAGGCTGGCGCTATCGATGGTGCGGACATTGCCCACCGAGCCGACCATGGCCAGCTGATAGCTCTGGATCGACGAGACCATCGACTTGTAGAGGTTCTCGCGCGCTTCGACATCACGGGTCAGGGTCAGCACGTCCTGCTTGGTCTGCGGCAGCAGGTCGACCTTGCCCTTGAGGCTGCGCTGCTCGCGCTCGATGGTCGCCAGCTGCGCAGCCAGCGCCTGAATCACCGGATGCTCGGCGGTGTAACGGGTCTTTTCCTTGTCGATCTGGGTCAGCAGTTCCAGCCGCTTCGATTCGAGATCGACGCCATTGCGCAGCAGCAGCTGGCCGTCGAAATCCACCGACAGGCCGCCGTTGATCTGCTGGTATTTGGACAGTGCCGCCTGCGCTTCCTGCAGCTGTGCGGCAATGGTCGGCAGCTGCTTGTTGAGGAATGCAAGCGAACGCTCGCTGTCTTCGCGCAGTGCGGCGCTGTGTTCGGCGTGATGGGATTCGACCAGCGCATCGACGATGCGCGCGACCATGGCCCGGCCACTGCCCTTGTAGGCCACTTCGATGACGCCGGAGGACACGGCGGTCTCTTCCACCGTCAGGCCTTCGATCAGATTGGCGACGGCGACGTCCGGCGTCAGCCTGGTCACCGAAAACTCGGTGCCCGGCAGCGCCTGCAGCGACTTGACCAGCATCTTGTAGCGGCCATCGCGGCTGGCGGCTTCGCTGCCGACCTTGCCGGTGAGCAGTTCACGGCCGAACCAGAAGCTCTGCAGGCGATAGGCACCGCCTTCGAGCGCGACCAGGATCAGCGTGTTGTCGTTGTCTTCCGCCGGCACTTCGAGCTTTTCGACGCTGATGCGATCGCCGCCCCAGGCCCAGCGGCGAAAACCGAACCAGGCTTCGACCGGCTTGGCCGCTTCGCCGTTGCCGTTGATGTTGCGGGCGATGCCGCTGCCGATGATCGGGAAATGACGCGGGCCGGTGGCGATGTCCAGATGCAGCTGGGCGATCACCGGATCGATCACCCGGCGGCTCTGCATCAGGCTGATTTCAGCGGAGGCCTGCGAGGGTGCGCCGCTGAGCAGCGCGCCGAGGCGGCCGAAGCGATTGTCGACCGGGCCACCGGACTTGGTTGGCTCGACGACCTGGATCAGGGCGCTGGCCCGATAGGTCGGCGGCACCAGCAGGCAGTAGGCGAGCGCCAGCAGGAACACCGTGGCGGTAACGCCGAGCAGCGTCCAGCGGCCGGCGATCAGCAGTTCGTAGATGTCGCGGGGACGGATGTCTTCGTCGCCCGGCAGCGGTCGACGCGGCTGATGGAGGGGGCTGGCGTTATCGTGGGTCACTGGAGCTGCCTGGTGTGCGTCACGCCGGAAGCGGCGTCACGAAAAGAACGGGATTCGAAGCGGGATGCGGTGCCGGTCAGCGTTCGCGGATGACGCGGCGGCCGGAGGCGATTTCGCCCACGCGCGCAGCGTTGAACAGCGTCTGCACGGTCGGCAGGATCTGCTGCACGACGTTGTTGTATTGCGACAGGCCGGTGGCCTGGACATAGACCACGTCACGCACGCGCAGCGGGAACTGGCTGGCCATCAGCAGGCCTTCCGGCGACGACATGTCGAGCACGTAGATCGACGCCGCGATGGCCGCACCCGGCTCGTTGAGGCGGAACACCAGCACGCCGGAATCGTCGGCGCTGAGCTTGTCGAGACCGCCGGCTTCGGTGAGGGCTGCGATCAGCGGCAGACGATCGCGATTGATCTCGATCGGCCGCTGGCGGGCGACTTCGCCGAGCACGTAGACGCGGTCGGCATCACGATTCGGGAAATGCAGTTCGTCGCCGGCTTGCAGGCGCGGATTGCGCGCCGGCCCTTCGCCGGACAAGAGTGCTGCGAGGTCGATGCGATACGGCGTGCCGTTGCGTACCAGCACGGCGCGGCGGCTGCTGGCCAGATCGGTGAGACCGCCGCTGGCATCGAGGGCCTGCAGCACGCCCTTCGGCGTGTCATCGAGGGTCAAGGTGCCCGGCTTCTTGATCTCGCCGGTCACCTGGATGCGATGGGCGCGATAGCCGATGACGCGAACGTCGATCTTCGGATTGACGATCAGGCTGCCGAGCTTGCCGGCCATGTAGGCGCGCACTTCGGCGACGGTCATGCCGGCGACCTTGAAGCTGCCGATGTACGGAAAATAGGTGGTGCCGTCGGCAGCGACGATGCGGCCTTCGTCCGTCGGATCACGAGAGACGCCGGCCACCGAATCGGTCAGCTCGCGATGTTCCCAGATGGTCATGAACAGCACGTCGCCAGCGCCGATCATGTATTCCGGCGGCACGTCGGACGGCGTTACGGTCGGCAGCTGCGCGGTTTCGGCAGCGTCGACATCACCGCTGTCGTCGAGCAGCTTCGAGACCACGTCCGGCGTGACCTTGACCACGCGGTACTTCTGCAGCACTTCGGTATCGGCACCCGCATTCGGGTCCGGTTTCGCAGCCACCGCGCCGGGCAGCGGCGGAACGCGGGTCGGGCCGTACGGCGGCCATTCGGATTTCTGCTCCGGATCGCTCTTGACCGTGACCGGAGCGCTCAGCGAGTGCTCACCGACTTCGACCTTGCGGACGTTCAAACCTGGAACCAGTTGCGTGCAGCCGCCGAGCAAGCTGCCGCCGACGATGAAGATGAGCCCCGAAAACCTGACGCTTCGCATGTTGAACGCTCTTGATAGATTCCCGCTTCGGCACTGCAGCGATGCGAAGCGGCACCCGGCGCTGCACGGCTCATCCCGTCAGGCACCGCGCACCCCGCCCCTGAAAACGCCCGAAAATGCCCGATGAATGTCGTTGTTTGGGTTTGGTGTCCCGGCGCCAGCAGGCGTGCCACGAAGCCTGTTGACTGATCTGACGCGAAAGGCGCTCAAACTGCTGCGAGGCTCTCGTTCCGGTGTTTTGTTCAGCCCGGGCGACAGAATATTGACGAAATGTTGCAGTTCGTTGAATCGCTGCAACGCGGCGGTTCCTGGAAGTTTCCGAGCCGCTGAAAGCCCCTGATTTAAGGGCTTTTCACAGAACGCTTGCCGAAGCGGCAAGCCGCCGCTCGACCTCATCGGCATCGCTGAGGCTGCGGATGTCGAGGAACAGGCGCTCGGCTTCCGGATAGCTGCGGGCCAGCCAGACCAGCCATTGCTTGAGCACGCCCGGCGCGTACTTCGGATGCGACACCTTGGCCCTTACGCGATGCCAGTAGCCTTCGACCAGTGGCAGCAGTTCGAGCCAGCGCATCGGCTCGATGACGCGGCCATCGCGCACGGCGGCGATCTGCCGGGCCAGATCGGGCCGGGCGATCAGGCCGCGGCCGAGCATCACGTCGTCGACGCCGCTCAATGAGCGACAGCGGCGCCAGTCGTCGACGGTCCAGATTTCGCCGTTGGCGTAGACCGGCACCTTGACCGCATCGCGAATGCTGCCGATCCGCTCCCAGTAGGCCGGCGGCTTGTAGCCATCGGCCTTGGTGCGGGCGTGGACGACGATCGACGCCGCACCGCCGTCGGCGAGCGCCTGGGCGCAGGTTTCGGCGTCGTCGGCGTGATCGAAGCCCAACCGCATCTTGGCGGTGACCGGGATCTGCGCCGGCAGCGCACGCCGCACGGCACTGACGATGGCGTGCAGCAGCTCCGGTTCCTTGAGCAGCACCGCGCCGCCTTTCGACTTGTTGACGGTCTTCGCCGGGCAGCCGAAGTTCAGATCGATCACCGGTGCACCGAGCGTTGCCGCGAACGCGGCGTTATCGGCCACGCAATGCGGATCGGAACCGAGCAGCTGCACGCGCATCGGCGTACCGCTTGGCGTCACCGAACCCTTTGCCAGTTCCGGTGCCAGCCGCAGGAAGCTCGATGCCGGCAGCAGGCTGTCATTGATGCGGATGAATTCCGACACGCACCAGTCGATGCCGCCGATGCCGGTCAGCAGCGCGCGCAGCCCGTCGTCGACGAGCCCTTCCATCGGCGCGAGTGCGAGTTGCATGGACAAAACCGGGATGCGGCCTTTAGCGGCGCGCGGATGATAGGCGAAGCGGGCGTGCGATCAGGATCGACGGCCTTGCGCCAGCCGACCCGTTGCAGCGGTGAAAATCAGTGAACGCGCTGACCGATGCCGAGGCGTTCGACGAGATGGCTGTCCAGCTGGGCGAGCAGCGACGGCACCAGTTCCGACAGACCGCGAGTTTCGCTGCGCGGCAGCACGTGGCGCTGGCTGGCGATCTCGGCTTCTGCGCGGAACGCCGCCAGGCTGATCACGCGGCCGTTGCCCCGGTCTTCCGCTTCCGGTTCCAGCCAGACCTGCACCTGCACGCTGGCATCGCGGGTGGAGAAACCTGAATAGAGTTTGCGCATGTCGTTTTTCTGGCGGAAGAATTATTGACGGTGGCGAAACCTTATCTGAACGCTTGTACACCAACCTCCAGTCAAGACTGCCTATAGGACCCCCTCCCACCTTTTTGATCCACGCTCACCGTCTGCCGATCCCGGAAATCGGCATTGTTGCGCTGCCGCAAGTTATCGTTCGCAAGCCTTATCCACCCCGAGACCCGCCATGCAGACCATCGAAATCGTTCAGGAATTCTCCCGCCCCGTCGCCGAGGTTTACGAGGAACTGGCCGATCACAACCGTCTCGGCAAGGTGTTGGGAGTGCCGGTGGTGCGGGTGCGCGATGGCAACAGCTCGGTCAACGGTGTGGGTTCGGTGCGCCGAATCGGCGTGGCGCCGCTGGCCATCGAGGAAACCGTGGTCGGCGCCGTGGCCGGCAAGTCGATCGATTACAAGATCACCCGCGGCGGCTGGCCGCTGAAGAACCATCACGGCCGGCTGGTGTTCAAGCCCTTGACCGGTGGCCGTTCGCAGTTGACGTGGCATATCGAGTTCAACGGCGCGCTGCCGGGCTCGGCGTTCCTGGTCAAGCAGATCCTGAATCTGGCGATTTCGCGCGGGTTGAAGAAGATCGCCTGAGGTCTGAGCTAGCGGAGCTTCCTGGCCAGCTGCGCAACACCGGCCACGAACTCCGGCACGCCGCCATAGGCCGGATGACGCAACGCCTCGTGGGCATAGCCGAGGCGAGTCAGCGCTTCCGACGACTTGTTGCCGACTGCCGCCAGCACGGCATTCGGCAGCGCCTGTCGCAGTGCGCGCAGCACGCCTTCACCGGCACTCAGTTCGGCGCGCGTCGGCGTGCGGTTCGAGTGCGGAACGCCCGCCGCATGCGGATGCAGCGGAAAGGCATTCCACAGGAAGGTGCTGTCCGCCAGTTGCTGTTCGTACAAGATGCGCCAGACCACCCGTGCCGAGGGCTCGCTCCAGGGTTTGGCGCGTGTCGACAGGCGTGGGCAGGGCGCGATGCCGGGAATGCTGCCATCGATCAGCAGCGCTTCCGAGGTGAACGGAATGCCCGAGATCCGGCAGCCCTGATAGCCCGCCGCTTCGCCGATCAGCACCAGCCGCAGGCCCGGTCTGGCCGCATGGGCGCGCAGATGGGCGATGCGCCGCGCCGGGCCGTTGTCGGCGGAATCGTCGGCGTTGGCCGCCGCCCAGGGATGGTGGGTGCCCGCCATGGCCGGAAGTTGGTCGAGTGCAGCGAGCAGTGCGTCACAGAGCAGGGTCATCGAAGCCGGTGGGCAGTACGGCCAGCAGGCGGGCCGGAGCGCAGAATCGGGAAGCCGAAGGGCTGCGAATTGTAGGGCCGCAGCGCCGATTCCGATGGCCGGTAGCGTTCGCTGACTAGAGGGTCCCACCGTACAGTTGCAAGAAGGCCCCGTTACCGTCGATGCTTCAGGAAAGAATCACGTGTAATCAAACTATTGCTGCGGCCTTGATGCGGCAGAGCAACTGCGTACCAGGAGATGACTGCAGCGATGGAACCGACTGACGAACTGATCAACGCGCTGTACCGCTCGGCCATCGAGGAGGAATGTCAGGACTACCGCCCCAAGGCGCTGGCCAGGCTCTGCGAACGCCTGGGTGCCAGCCGCGCCGCCTGGTGGTCGCGCGGGGTCGGTACCAGCGGCGGCGAGCTGACCCAGCATCCGCCGGGCCAGAGCCAGACGCAGTTCACGCCACAGCTGATGGCGGCGCTGCCGTTCACCAGCGATCAGACCGAGGCCTCGCTGGAAGTACCGATGCGCGGCCAGATCGGTCTGGCGTTGCAGTACCGTCACCGCGATTCCGGCGTCATCAGCACCGTGCTGATGCAGTTCCCGCCAGATCGCAAACTGCCGGCGGCCGAGCCTTTCCGTCGAGTGCTCGCGCACATGGTCGAAGCCGGTGCACTGGCGCTGCGCCAGTTCATCCGCCGGGATGACTGGCTGCAGGCGATGGGCCGCGCCAATCGTGGTTCGGCGGCCATGGTCGATGCCGAAGGCAGCGTCTTCGCGGCCAGCGAACGCTTCCGCGAAATGCTCGGCGAAGACCAGGCCGCGCCGATCCTGAAGCTGCCGTTCGAACTGCCGGAATCGACCCTCGGCGACGAAGGCGGCGATTTCATCCACGCGCCGCTGCACATCCGCGTGCGCCGCTCCGGCCAGTTGTACCTGATCTATGCCCGCAAGCCGCTGCCGCTGGACATGCTGTCGCCGCGCGAGCAGGAAATCGCCCGCGCGCTCGGCAACGGCAAAACCTTGAAATCGATCGCCCGCCAGTACGGCATCGCGGTGTCGACGGTCGCCAATCACACGACCCGCATCTACCGGAAGCTGGCGATCTATCGTCGCGAGGATCTGATCGATCTGATCCGGCTGAAGGCGAGCAAGCCTTGAAACGCCGGGGTCAGTAGCTAGTGGCTGGTGGTCAGTTGCCGGTGTAGCTGCGCCGGCACCGATCAGATGTCTGCCGTTTTCGGCACACTGACCACCAGCCACTAATCACTAGTCACTGCTTTCTCAATGAACTCCGAAACAGCGCTCGAAGTGCGCGAACTGGTCAAGCACTTCAAACAGGTGAAGGCCGTCAACGGCCTGAGCTTCGACGTCAAGACCGGTACCTGCTTCGGCCTGCTCGGCCCTAACGGGGCCGGCAAGAGCACGACCATCGAGATGTGCGAAGGCCTGCTGACGCCGACTTCCGGCAGCATCCGCTATCGCGGTGAGCCGCTCGGGCCGCGTTATCGCGAGCGGGTCGGCATCCAGTTCCAGTCGACCGCGCTGCAGGATCATCTGACGGTGATCGAGAACCTGCGCTTCTTCAGCGCGCTGTACCCGGTGCGCCGCTCGCTCGATGAGCTGATCGCGCTGTGCCGGCTTGAAGATTTTCTTGATCGCGACAGCCGCAAGCTCAGCGGCGGCCAACGCCAGCGCCTGCTGCTGGCGATCGCTCTGGTCAACGATCCGGAACTGCTGTTCCTCGACGAACCGACCACCGGACTCGATCCGCAGGCGCGGCGCAATTTCTGGGATCTGGTCCGCGATATCAAGGCCGCCGGCCGCACCATCGTGCTGACCACGCACTACATGGAAGAGGCCTATCTGCTCTGCGACGAGATCGTCATCGTCGATGCCGGCCAGATCATCGCCCGCGGCGTGCCGAGCCAGTTGCTCGCCGAACACTTCAACGATTCGGTGCTCGAAGTGCCGGCCGCCGAGGCACCGAAACTGGCCGGCAGCATGTTGGCCGGCACGCCGAAAGGCGACACCCTGGAAATCCAGACGCCGGACGTCAACGCCGCCGTCGCCGCACTGCTCGCCGCCGGCGTATCGCTGGCGCAACTGCGCATCCGGCCGCGAACGCTGGAAGATCTGTTCATCGAACTCACCGGCCGGGGGCTGCGGGAATGAAGGCTTCATTGCGCCGTATCGCCGCCGCCGCCTGGGCGCGCAGCCTCGAATTCGTTCGCGATCGCTCCTCGCTCGGCTGGAACCTGGTGTTCCCGATCCTGATGGTGATCGGCCTGGCCTTCGTGTTCTCCGGGCCCGGGCAGCCGCTGTTCAAGGTCGCGGTGATCGCACCTGCGGAAGCCAAGCTCGATGCCAGCCTGCATCCCTTCCTTGACACGCCGCAGGTGCAGTTCTATCGCGAGGACAGCCGTGATGCCGCGCTGCCGAAAGTGCAGCGTCATCGCATCGATCTGCTGATCGATTTCACTGCCACGCCACCGGCCTACTGGGTCAACGAACAGTCACCGAAAGGCGCGCTGCTGGAACGCCTGATCGCCGGCAGCGGCGGCGCAGCACTGCAACGCGAAGTGACCACCGGCAAGTCGATCCGTTATGTCGACTGGGTGGCGCCCGGCGTGCTCGGCATGAACATGATGTTCGCCTGCCTGTTCGGCATCGGCTACGTGATCGTCCGCTACCGCAAGAACGGCTACCTGAAGCGGCTCAACGCCACGCCGCTGCGCGCCTTCGAGTTCCTGCTGGCGCAGCTGCTTTCGCGTCTGGCGCTGATCCTGGTCGTCAACGTGCTGGTCTTCGGTGCCTGCCGACTGCTGCTCGGCCTGCGCATGGAAGGCTCCTATCTGGACCTGCTGATCGTCGTCACCCTCGGCGCCTTCTCGATGATCGCGATGGGCCTGGTGGTCTCGGCACGGCTGGCCAGCGAAGAACTGGCCGGCGGCATCCTCAACGTGATCTCGACGCCGATGATGGTCGTCTGCGGCGTGTTCTTCTCGATGGACGGCGCTCCGCGCGCGCTGCAGATCGCCGCCGATTTCTTCCCGCTGACCCATCTGCTCAACGCCGCGCGGTCGATCATGCTCGACGGCACCGGGCTGGCGCAGCTCGGCTATCCGCTCGGGATGATGGCGCTGATGAGTGCGGTGTTTCTCGGCCTGGGCGCTGCGCTGTTCAAGTGGCGGCAGGATTGATGTCCAGCGAGCATCGCGCGCTGGACGTCATGCCCAGCCATGGATAGCCGGGCCGGGGCTTGAAAACAATCTGATCCCTTTGAGACCCCGGAGAACTTCGGGCTCCAGGCGCGCCGGCCTCAACGCGGCGAGCGTCTCCAGGCGTTCTCGTGCAACGGACTGCGGAGCAGCTGCGGTGTTTCGGAGGCCGGGCGCTGTGCCGCCGCAGCCCTCGTCGCGCTGCTCGTTCCGCAGGTGCCGGTCTGTTGCCAGTTCAGGGCGGTGGCAAGCAGGGCCTCGTTGGGATCGCCGAGTTCGTGCGCGTAGTCGTCGTTCACCCTGCAGTCCGGCGCGAAACCATCGGCGTAGTCGCCGAAGCCCTGGTCGTTGACGCCGGAGAGTTCAATGGCGAAGTACGACAGTCCACAATTGTCCTGGGCGTAGAAGCCATAGGGTTTGCCGCAGGTGGTGCCGCCGATCAGCACCGCCTGCACGCCGATGCCGCGCAGGCCATTGATCAGCGATTCGCTGGCCGAGCAGGTGCCGGGCCCGGCAAGCACGAACACACGTGACAGGCCCAGTTCCGGCAGAGTCGCGCCCGAAGCCAGGCTCGGGTCGAAGCCCTGCGAGGTGGCGTGGAAGGGGACGCTGGAATCGGGTGATCGCGCCAGCGGGTTGGTGGCGTTGTACCGCAGCTGCTCGAAGACGCGGCCATTGCTGCGCGCCTGGCCGGCAATCATGAAGGCGAGTTCGCTGGCGATGTCGAGGTAGCCGCCGCCGTTGTAGCGCATGTCCAGCACCAGATCGGTGATGCCGGCGTCGCGCAGCCGCTCGAGCGCAGCCGCCAACTGGCCTTCGGCGGTGGCGAAGTGCTCCTTGAAGACCAGGTAGCCGACACGTCCTGCCGATGTGTCCAAGATCTGCACGCGCTCCACCGGCACACTGGTCAGCGATGCGGACACCAGGGTGACATTGCGGATCACGCCGTCGCGGTCGCGCAAGGTAAAGGTGTGGCTCTCGCCCGCCGTGGCTGGATACAGGCCGGCATAGATGGTGTCGACGCCGGCCCGGGTGTTGTCGTTGATCAGGTCGACGCCGTCGACCGTCAGCACTTCGGCGCCGCGGCGGATGCTTTGGTAGAAGGCCGGCGTGTCGGCATCGGTGTAGACCACGATGGCGCTGCGCGGCGGGGTGTTCGCCAGCAAGGTCACTTGCATGCCGTAACCGATTCCCACGGCCATCGTCGACAACGCGTTCCACTGATCGGTGGGATAGGTGAAGCTGTAGGCGTCCTTGAGCTTGCCGGAGGCCGTGACTTTGGGAGTCGTCAGGGCATACAGGTAGGCATCGAGCGCGGCTGGCACGCTGCCGTAGGCGGCGGCCGTGTAACGCGAGGCTTTGGCGTCCGGGATCTCGTCGTTCCACAGGTAGACCTCGTGCATGTAGGTCTTGAGCCAGAGCTTCTCGTCTTCGATCGAGCCCTGGCGATCGGGATACGGCAGGTTGTCGTTGTAGGGATCGTTGCCGCTCCGCGGCGCGGCGCAGAAGCCCGTGTAGCGGTCGGAGGCGGCGGTGCGCTGCTGCCACAGCGAGGCGTCCGGGCCGAGACCACCGCCATCATCGCCACTGCCAGCGCTGCCGCCACCGCCGCAGCCAGTGAGCAGAAGCAGCGTTGCGGCCGTTGCCGCCGTTTTGTGGCGCATGGAGATTGCTGGCTTCATGAAAGAGGGTCGGCCGATTTTATAGGTACCGAAAAGCAAGAAATTGTTTAAGAATTGTCTAAACCGAAACTCAATGTGAGCTCGGTCATAGTCTCCGCCGGCTCAAGCCGCC
>NZ_CAISIQ010000006.1 GCF_903885465.1 uncultured Nevskia sp. | reverse complement strand
CCTGCACGCAGCCGCTGCCCGGCCTGTTCGCCGATGTCGTCGACGAGATGGGCGAGCCGGTGGTCGGCAAGACTGCCGGCGGTTATCTGGTCATCACCAAGCCCTGGCCATCGATGCTGCGCACCATCTGGGGCGACAACGAGCGCTACAAGAAAACCTATTACGGCCAGTTCCCGGTGCGCCCGGACGGCACCCATCTCTACGTCGCCGGTGATTCCACTCATCGCGACGAAGACGGCTACTACTGGATTCTCGGCCGCACCGACGACGTGCTGAACGTCTCCGGCCACCGCCTGGGCACGATGGAAGTGGAGTCCGCCCTGGTCTCGCATCCCAGAGTTGCCGAAGCCGCCGTCGTCGGCCGTCCGCACGAGGTCAAGGGCGAAGCGGTCTGCGCCTTCGTCATCTGCAAGGGCGTGCGCCCGACCGGCGACGAAGCGCTGGCGCTGATCAAGGAACTGCGCGAACACGTCGCCAAGGAAATCGGCCCGATCGCCAAGCCGGACGATATCCGCCTCGCCGACGGCCTCCCGAAAACCCGCAGCGGCAAGATCATGCGCCGGCTGCTGCGCTCGATCGCCAAGGGGGAAGAGATCACGCAGGACGTGTCGACCTTGGAGAATCCGGGGATCGTGGCGCAGCTGGCGGGCAAAGCCTGATCGGCTGAAATTACTCGTTGCAAACAAGAACGGCGCCTTCGGGCGCCGTTCTTGTTTGCCAACAGACTCAATCCAGCATCGTTCCGCCCTGTTGCCTCTTCACCCGATACTCCACCTGCCCCCGTTGCAGGCACAGCAGCCGAGCAGCAGCCGACAGATTCCCGTCCGCCTGCTCCATGGCGCAATCGACGAGCAGCGTTTCGATCTCCTTCAACGAAGGCACCGCCTTCAGCAGATCGGCAGCGAGGCGCCGCCGCGGGTCGCTGGCATCCAGCGTGGTGGTGATGCCGGTCGGCACCAGCGCGCCCTGCGCGCCGAGATTGAACGACGCCGGCCGCAGCTTCTCGCCACCGGCGAACAGATGCTGGACATCGATCGCACCGCCACCTTCGGCGAGGATCACGGCACGCTGGACCATGTTCTCCAACTCGCGGACGTTGCCCGGCCAGTCGTAATCCCACAGGGCATCCCAGGCGCGCGGCGTGAGGCCCTGGACAGCCTTCGCGAAGCGCTGCGTATAGCGATCGAGGAACAGCGAGACCAGCAGCGGCACATCCTCGCGGCGTTCGCGCAGCGGCGGAATCTCGATCGGGAACACGTTGAGTCGATAGAACAGATCGGTGCGGAAGCGGCCGGCTTCCATCTCGACGCGCAAGTCGCAGTTCGCGGCGCTGACGATGCGCACGTCGATCTTGCGCACCTGGGTGCCGCCGACGCGTTCGATCTCCCGTTCCTGGATCGCGCGCAGCACCTTGCCCTGCGCGGGCAGCGGCAGACTGGAGATTTCGTCGAGGAACAGCGTGCCGCCATCGGCGCGCTCGAAGCGGCCGGCGCGGGCGTGGTCGGCGCCGGTGTAGGCCCCGCGTTCAACACCGAACAGCTCGGCCTCGACCAGTTCGGGCGGGATCGCCGCGCAGTTGATCGACACCATCGGCTTAGCCGCGCGCGGGCTGATCGAATGCATCGCGCGTGCGAAGCATTCCTTGCCGACACCGCTTTCACCGCGGAACAGCACGGTGGAATCGGTCGGCGCGACGCGGCGCACGAGGTTGGCCACCGCATTGAAACCGGGCGAGGCGCCGACGAAGCCTTCGAAGTTGGTCGCCGTTGCGGCGCGTGCCGTCACGGCGTCGGCAGGCGGGTTGAAGTCGGGGGCCCGCGACTTCACCGGCGCAGTGACGAAACTGTCGGCCTGCAGGAAGCCGATTTCGGATTCGCTGAGGTCGTCCCAAGCGGCGAGCGGCTTGCCGATGACCCGGCAGTGCGCGTGACCCATCGCCACACATTCCACTTCGCGCCAGTAGATCGGCACGCCGGTGACGGCGGTGCAGTAGCCGTCGGCATAGCCACGCATCACCCAGCAGGCCGGCTCGCCGCTGAGGCCGATCTGCTGCAGGTGCGCCTCGGCTTCCCAGGGCGCGGTCCACAGGAAGTCGCCCCAGAACTCGCCCTTCGCGGGATCGAAGCGCATGGCATCGATCGGCAGCGTGCGAACGAAGCCTTCGGTTTCGCGCAGCCGCGGTCCGAGTGCCAGTGCGTGCGCCAGATCTTCCGGATTCAGCGCCCGCACCCGCTGGCCATCGTCGAAGCCCTGCCGGTAGCCGAGCCGGGTCAGCAGTTCGCGGGTGCCGGCGAGACCCAGCCTGGTGATCAGTTCACGGCGCAGTTCCGCGAACGACTGCGCATGCATCAGCAGCATGCGCTGGCCGAACAGCTGGATGTGGCCGGCATCCGGCGAGAAGCGCAGGTGCTCGGCAACCGCACGCGACAGGCGCGCGGCTTCGTCTTCGCCAGCCGCCGGCACGGTGCCGGCTTTCGGTCGACGGCGTCGGCTGGTCTTCGCAGATTCGGGGCTGGGCATCGCGGCAACTCTGGTCGGCAGAGGCTTGAGCCTGATCCATAAAAATCGGCACTGCAATTAGCCATCAATGCAGAAAAATAAGAAAAAGCAATTTCTTGGGCGCTCGCTCCAGAGGGAGGCAAGGAAATTAAGTCATCAATAACAACAGGTTAAATATTGACAAGCGCTTGGCAAACGCTTTGCAACACTTACTGCGAGAACGGAACGCGATTCACATTTTTAGACCGAACCCTCGCAAGAGGCTTCGTGTCCTGAATGACGCCGAACCGGCCCGAACACCCACCAGAACATCCTTGAGGAGGAGAAACCCATGGACGCATCGCCGCCCCCGAGCCCGGACAAAGGCTCCAGCACCCCGTACGACGCTGTCGTCGTCGGCGCCGGCATCGCCGGCCTGTACATGCTTCACCGACTGAGGCAGGCCGGCCTGAAGGCGATCTGTTTCGAGGCCGGCGAAGGCGTCGGCGGCACCTGGTACTGGAACCGCTACCCCGGCGCGGCCTGCGACTTCGAGAGCCTCGAATACTCCTACTCGTTCAGCACGGAACTTGAGCAGGACTGGAAGTGGTCGACGCGCATGGCGCGACAACCCGAGATCCTGGCCTACCTGAACCACGTCACCGACCGCTTCGATCTGCGCCGCGACATCCACTTCTCGACCCGGGTGAGCGCCGCGCACTTCGACGACAGCAGCCAGCTCTGGGCCATCCGCACGGACCAGGGCGACAGCATTTCCGCACGTCACTGCGTGATGGCTACCGGCTGCCTGTCCACACCAACGCCGATCGCTTACCCGGGTGCCGACCGCTTCAAGGGCCGCATCCTGCGCACCGCGTTCTGGCCGAAGGAGCCTGTCGACTTCACCGGCCTGCGGGTCGGTGTGGTCGGCACCGGTTCGTCGGCGATCCAGGCCATTCCGATCATTGCCGAACAGGCGGCACACCTGACCGTCTTTCAGCGCACGCCCAACTTCAGCGTGCCAGCCGGCAACGGGCCGATGAATCCGGACGACGAGCGCCGGGTCAAGGCGAGCTATGCCGATCTGCGCGCCCGCGAGTGGGATTCCGATGTCGGCATCTGCGCACGCCTGGCGCCGGAGACGCGACGCGCGCTCGACGTCAGCGACCAGGAGCGCGAAGCCGAATACGAGAAGCGTTGGGCGGCCGGCGGCCTGTACTTCTACTGCAGCTTCGTCGACCTGCTCACCGACAAGGCCGCGAACGCGACGATCACCGCGTTCGCGCAGAAGAAGATTCGCGAGAAGGTCAAAGACCCCGTCGTCGCCGAACGACTCGTGCCGAAGGACTATCCGTTCGGCGCCAAGCGCATCTGCGCCGATACCGGCTATTACGAGACCTACAACCGCGACAACGTGCGACTGGTGGATGTGAAAGCCGAACCGATCCGCGAGATCGTGCCGGAGGGCTTGAAGGTGGGCAACGAGGTCCACGAACTCGACGTGCTCATCTTCGCCACCGGCTTCGATGCGATGACCGGCACTCTGCTCAACATCGACATCCGGGGCCGCGACGAACTCGCGTTCAAGGACCACTGGAAAGAAGGGCCGCGCAGCCTGTACGGGATCATGCCGTCCGGCTTCCCGAACCTGTACATCACCACCGGACCGGGCAGTCCGTCCGTGCTCTACAACATGGTGCTCGGCAACCAGTACCACGTCGACTGGATCATGGGCTGCATCGAGCACCTGGCAAGCTCCGGGCACACGACCATCGAAGCCAAGCCGGAGCCGGAAAGCGCCTGGCGCGACACAGTCAACGCGATCGGCAAGATGACCTTGTTCGGCGAAGCCAGCTCCTGGTACATGGGCGACAACGTGCCCGGCAAGCCACGCGTGGTGCTGCCCTACCTCGGCGGCTTCCGGTCGTACAAGAAGATCTGCGATGAAGAAGCCGAACGCGGCTATCCCAGCTGCTCGATCGCCTGAAGGGCATTCGGCGGGTGGCTTCGTGCCGCCTGCCGCGTTCGCTGACGCGGAGTTCGAGCCGACTGGCTATCCACCGAATGAGGCGCTCCAACTGACGCGATCAGTTATGGAAAGAACGGCGCCTTTGGGCGCCATTCTTTTTTTGGGAGCTGCCAGCGTCGACGGCGCGAAGTACAGCCTGGGAAGGCAGGTTTGATCGGCGGCTATCGCTCACGGCGACTGAAAACCCCGATGATCGGCGTCCCGTGAGCCCGCATGACCGGTTCGATGCGCCGGTGCAGAGCGTGGTAGCGATAGAACGGCACCCGCGGGAACAGATGGTGGATCGAGTGCAGGTTCTGTCCGAGCCAGAACCACTCCAGCGGCTTCATCCACTTCGGCATGATCAGGCTGTTGGTGTTGCGATACCGGGTCGCATCTTCGTAGGGATGGTGAGGGCGGTAGGCGAACCAGTACACGGTGAAGTACGCGCCGATCAGATAGCCGGCCAAGATCATCGTGAGGTCCGACTCGCGCGCTACCAGCAGCACGAAGGCCACGCGCCAGCCGATCGAGACCGATACTTCCGTCCAGTAGATCATCCGCTCCCGGAGCGGTGCCGTAGCCCAGTACTCGCGGAACAGAAAGGTGTTCTGCACCCACAGGAAGCGGAGACCGAAAACCACGAACGCCAGCAATCCGCGCCGCATGCCGCTGACGATGAAATCCGGATCCTTGTCCGGCTGATTGGTGTAACGGTGATGGGTGAAGTGCTCCACCCTGTGCGTGGAGAAAGGCACGCTGATCAGCGGCGCGACCAGATACCCGCAGAGATCGTTGAGCCACTGGTAGCGATCCTGGCCGCCGTGGATGTTGCCGTGGGCCGCCTCGTGCAGCGGCGTGTACGACAGGTAGGTCAGCACGGCACAGATCGGGATCGCCGCCCACAGGGGCATCAGCCCGTTCGCGAACAAGGCGAGATTCGCGATGAAGGCCGCCAGCACCAGGACCACGAGCAGCACCGTCGGCCATGCCACCTCGCCGGTGTACTCTCGGGCCGCGGCGATGGCCTGCTTGTTCAGTGCGTTCAGATCTTGCTGCATGACGTGCTCCCTATCCGCTTCGACGATGCGTAATCTTAGGTGCGGTCGGCTTTTCGTCACAGGACATTGCGGGCCTGCGTAGACGCATTTCCGGCCAGCCATGGCGAGGCCGGGGCAACCGCAGCGGAGAGGGAACAGGATTGTCCGAGGACACAAGCATCCGCCACCCGATGGCGATCGGCCAAGTCATGG
>NZ_CAISIQ010000005.1 GCF_903885465.1 uncultured Nevskia sp. | reverse complement strand
GTGAATGGTTCGGCGCGTATTCGTCCGTCGTCGCGCCCGGCTTGCGAACGCCGACGAAAACGAACAGGCCGGGAATCTTCTGCTGGTAGAAGGAAAAATCCTCGGCGACGGTCTGCGGGGTCGATTCGATGATGTTGGTCTTGCCGGCAATACGCTCCAAGGTCGGCCGCATCTGCGCCGTCAGCGCCGGATCGTTGTAGGTGACCGGATACGCGTACTCGTCGCCGATGCCGACGATCGCGGTGGCCCCCGAGGCCTCGGCAATCTTGGTCGCGGTGCGGCGGACGGCGTCGTTCATGATCAGGCGCGACGCCGGATCGAGCGAGCGCAAGGTGCCCTTCATCCGCACTTCATCGGGAATGATGTTGTTGCGCACGCCGCCATCGATCTTGCCGATGGTGACGATCGCCGCGCCCTGGGTGATGTCGAGCTGACGGCTGACCACGGTCTGCAGGGCGCTGATGATCTGCGCACTGACGACGATCGGATCGACGCCGTTCCAGGGCATCGCGCCATGGGTCTGCTTGCCGCGCACGACGATGTTCAGGTTCTCGGTGCTGGCCATCAGGCTGCCGGCACGGAACGCCAACTGGCCGGTTTCGAACTGCGTGAGCACGTGCAGGCCGAAGATCACGTCAGGTTGCGGCGCGCTGCTCAGCACGCCTTCCTTGACCATCAATTCAGCACCACCTTCCTCGCCTGCGGGGCGACCTTCCTCGGCCGGCTGGAAGATCAGCTTGACCGTGCCCGGCAGCCGCGCCTGCAGCTTGGCGAACACCGCCGCCGCGCTGAGCAGCATCGCCATGTGGGTGTCGTGACCACAGGCGTGCATGACACCGACATCCTTGCCGTCGTAGGTCGATTTCACTTTCGACGCGAACGGCAGCACCACCTCCTCGGTGACCGGCAAGCCGTCCATATCGGCGCGCAGCGCGACCACCGGGCCCGGTTTGCCGCCCTTGAGCACCGCGACCACGCCGTTCCTGGCGACGCCGGTCTGCACCTGATAGCCGAGTGCCTGCAGCTTCGTCGCCAGATACTGGCCGGTCTCGCTTTCGCGGTTCGACAGCTCCGGGCGCTCATGCAGATAGCGGCGGATGGCGATCAGTTCATCGCTGGTGCCGGCCGCTAGCGCCTCGGCGTCCTTGCGCAGCGTGTTGTCAGCGGCGAATGCAGGCGCAGCACTCGACAAGGCTGCGGCGAACATCGTCAAACGTAGCGTGCGAGTCATCGATGCATCCGCCGAAAAGGAGGTTGCAGCGAGATTAGCGCTTGTCCGCCGCGAACGTCTGCAAGGCCTCGCCGGTGAGGCGGAAGATCCGCCATTCGCTCATCAGCTTCGCACCGAGGCTTTCGTAGAAGCCGATCGCGGGCGCATTCCAATCCAGCACCGACCACTCCAGGCGCCCGCAACCCCGCTCGACTGCGATCTGCGCAAGCTGCTGCAGCAGCGCCTTGCCATAAGCCTTGCCGCGATGCGCGGGCTCGACGAACAGGTCTTCGAGATTCAGGCCACGACGACCGAGGAAGGTCGAGAAGTTGTGGAAGTACAGCGCGAAGCCCACCGGTTCGCCGTGCTCGCGGGCGATCAGGCATTCGGCACCAGGCCGTTCGCCGAACAGTGCGGCGCGCAGCGAATCTTCGGTAGCGACGACTTCATGCGACAGCTTTTCGTACTCGGCCAGCGCCCGGATCAGATGCAGGATCGTCGGCACGTCATCGGTGGTAGCGGCGCTTATCGTCAGCACGCGTTCAGATCTCGACGTGGAAGCCCAGCTCGACCACGTCTTCCGGTGGCAGGCCGTAGAAATCGGTCGCGCGAATCGCGTTGTGGGCCATGAAGGCGAATAGATGATCGCGCCACAACGCCATGCCCGGCAGATCATCGGACGGAATCAAGGTCGCGCGGCCGAGGAAGTAAGTGACGTTATCGATGTCGATGTCGAGGCCAAGCTGCTCGCTGAAGCGCAGCGCTACCGGCACATTCGGTGTCTGCATGAAGCCGTAGCGAATCACCAGGCGATAGATACCCGGGGCAACGCCCCAGCCACGCAGGCGTTCGACGGCCGGCACGCGCGGTTCATCGATGGTCTGCACGGTCAGCAGCACGATGCGTTCGTTGAGCACCCGATTGCGCTCGAGGTGGCGCAACAGGTAAGCCGGCGCATGATCGCCACCAGTGAGATACACGCCGGTTCCGGGGATCTTGTGCGGCGGGTCATCACGCACGCGCCGCGCCAGTTCCTGGGTCGATTCCTCACTGCCGGAAATGCGGCTCTGGAACAGCTTGCGGCCGCGGCTCCAGGTGGTCATCAGAGTGAAGATGCCGATCGCCATCACCACCGGTACCCAGCCGCCATCGGTGATCTTGAACAGATTGGCGCCAAAGAACCCGAGGTCGATGATCAGGAACACCGCCGCCACCGGGTAGGTCACGCTGGCGCGCCAGTCGTAACGGCGAGCGACGAAGACGGTGAGGATGGTGGTCACCACCATCGTCGACGACACGGCAATGCCATACGCCGCGGCCAGCGCACTCGACGAACGGAAGGCCAGCACCAGGCCGATGCAGGCCAGCATCAACAGCCAGTTCACCGCAGGAATGTAGATCTGGCCCTGCTCATCGCTCGAGGTCTGGATGATCTCCATCCGCGGCAGCTGACCGAGCTGGACCAGCTGGCTGGTCAGCGAGAACGCGCCAGTGATCATCGCCTGCGAAGCGATGATGGTGGCGAAGGTGGTCAGGCCGACCAGCGGATAGGTCATCCAGTCCGGTGCCAGCTGATAGAACGGATTGTGGATGTCCGGTGCGCCAGTGAGGATCAGCGCGCCTTGGCCGTAGTAGTTCAGCAGCAGCGCCGGCAGCACCAGCACGAGCCAGGCGCGGCGGATCGGCGACGGTCCGAAGTGGCCCATGTCGGCGTAAAGGGCTTCGGCGCCGGTGACGCACAGGAACACCGAGCTGAGCACGATGAAGCCGGCAAAACCGTTGCGCAGGAAGAAGGCGATGCCGTGCACGGGATTCATCGCCGCCAGCACGGTTGGATTGTTGAGCACGCCATGCGCGCCAAGCGCGCCCAGCACCAGGAACCACAGGGTCATGCCCGGCCCGAACAGAGCGCCGATGCCGGCCGTGCCGCGGCTCTGCACCAGGAAGATGCCGATGATGATCACCAGGGTGATCGGCACCACGAACGGATGGAACGCCGGCGTGGCGACGTTCAGGCCTTCGACTGCCGACAACACCGAAATCGCCGGCGTGATCGCGCCATCGCCATACATCAGCGAAGCGCCGAACAGGCCGAGCAGCATCAGCACATAACGCTGCGAACCGCGCCGTGCCCGCCAGGGATTGAGCAGCGCCACCAGGGCGATGGTGCCGCCCTCGCCCTTGTTGTCGGCTCTGAGCACGATCGCCAGATACTTGATCGTCACCACCAAGATAAGGGCCCAGGTGATCAGGCTGAGCACACCGAGCACATTGGCCGGCGTGCTGGCAACGCTGTGCTCGCCGTAGAAGCACTCACGCAGCGCGTAAATCGGGCTGGTGCCGATGTCGCCATAGACGACGCCGAGCGCAACGACGCTCAGCGGCAGGCTTTTGCGATCAGACATCCTGTCGATTCCGTTCGATGGCGTCGGTGTTCTTTCAGTCGTTCAGCGACAGGACGTCGCGCATCGAGTAAAGCCCGGCCGGCTTGCCGACCAGCCAAGCCGCAGCGCGCAGCGCGCCGTTGGCGAAGTTTGCGCGGGTCGTCGCGCGGTGGGAAATCTCCACTCGTTCGCCGTCGCCAAGGAACAGCACCGTGTGATCGCCGACCACGTCGCCACCGCGCACCGTCGCGAAGCCGATGGTTTCCCGCTTGCGGGCGCCGGTCTGGCCTTGGCGGCCGTAGACGGCATTGCTGAGCAGATCGCGATCGAGCCCGGCGGCAGCGGCTTCGCCGAACGCCAGCGCCGTGCCGCTCGGCGCATCGACCTTATGCCGGTGATGGGCTTCGACGATCTCGACGTCGTAATCCGAACCCAGCGTGCGTGCCGCGAGTTCGACCAGCTTCAGCGCCACGTTGACGCCAATCGCATAGTTGGCCGCGATGCACAACGGAATGCGCTTCGCCGCTTCAGCGATCACAAGCTTCTGGTCCGGCGTGAAGCCGGTGGTACCGATGACGATCGGCCTGCCGTTGGCGATGCAGACTTCGAGGGCTGCCAGGGTTGCGCCCGGCGCAGTGAAATCGACGACCACCGCGGATTGCTGGATGGCCGGAGCGAGCAACTCGCAGACCGCGACCCCGATGGCGGCCTGGCCGACCATCAAACCTGCATCGACACCGATCGCGGCATTGCCGGCGCGTTCGACGGCGGCGGCCAGACTGAGACGATCGTTGCGCAAGGTGGCATCGATCAGGGACCGCCCCATGCGCCCGGAAGCGCCGAGGATGGCCACGGAAAGCGGTTGAGTCATGTTAGGCAGCGGCAGCCGGAAAGGGCGCTAGATTACGCGCGTTCTCGCCGGCTGCGGGGACTTGCGTCGCGTCAGCTGGGCTTGATGTGGGTTTCGAAGAACTGCTTGGCCTTCGATAGCCAGCTACTTGCTGCCGGGCTGTGCTTTTCGCCGCCCTTGTCGACCGTTTCGCCAAACTCCTTGAGCAGGTCTTTCTGCTTGCGAGTCAGGTGCACCGGCGTTTCGACGACGACGGCGCACAGCAGATCGCCCTGCGGCCCACCGCGCACCGGCTTGACGCCGAGCCCGCGCAGACGGAACACCTTGCCGCTCTGCGTACCTTCGGGAACGGTCAGCTTGGCCTTGCCGTTCAAGGTCGGCACGTCCATGTCGCCACCGAGCGCGGCGACCACGAAGCCGACCGGCACCTGGCAGTGCAAGTCGTTGTTATCGCGATCGAAGATCTCGTGCGGCTTGACCTCCACCTGCACGTACAGATCACCCGCCGGCGCATTGCGCTCACCCGGCTCGCCTTCGCCGCTCAGGCGGATGCGGTCACCGGTATCGACACCCGCCGGCACCTTCACTTCCAGGGTTTTTTCGCTGCGGATCTTGCCGGCACCGCGGCAGCTCTTGCAGGAATCGGTGACCACGGTGCCGCGGCCTCGGCAGGCCGGGCAGCTCTGCTGCAGCACGAAGAAACCCTGCTGCACACGCACCTGGCCGGCGCCACGGCAGGTACTGCAGGTCTGCGCCGGTTTGCCATCCGCCGTGCCATTGCCATTGCAGGGTTCGCAATCGCGCACCGTCGGAATCCGGATGGTTTCGGTGGTGCCGAACACCGCCTGCTCCAGGCTCAGCTCGATCCGGTAGCGCAGATCGGCACCGCGACGCGGACCTCCGCGTCCGCCACCGCCGCCTCCACCGAAGATGTCGGAGAACACGTCGCCGAAAATATCGGCGAAGCCACCGCCGAAATCACTGCCGCCGCCGCGCTGCATGCCTTCGTGGCCGTACTTGTCGTAGACCGCGCGCTTGTTGGCGTCGGTCAGCACTTCGTAAGCCTCGTTCGCTTCCTTGAAGGATTCTTCGGCCGCCTTGTCGCCGGGATTGCGATCCGGGTGGCACTTCATCGCCAGCTTGCGATAGGCCTTCTTCATCTCGTCGTCGCCGGCGCTCTTGCTGACGCCAAGGACTTCGTAGTAATCGCGCTTGCTCATGTTCGTCGTGAGGCTTCTGGAAAAGGGGTGCCGGGGAAAACGCAAAAGGCGGAAGGCACGAGTCGGGCCGTTTTACCGGCGACTCGCACCTTCCGCCCGTTGCCAGGGACTTACTTCTTGTCCTTCACTTCGGTGAATTCGGCATCGACGACATCGCCGTCCTTGCCGCCGGCTTCAGCCTGCGCACCGGCTTCTGCACCACCGGCACCAGCGGCAGCGCCGGCCTTGGCGTAGGCGCGTTCGGCGAGCTTGCCCGAAGCCGCGGCCAGCGCTTCGGTCTTCGCGGTGATCGCATCCTTGTCGCCGCCCTTCAAGGCTTCGCGCAGTTCGGCGATGGCCGACTCGATCGCCTTCTTCTCATCGTCCTGCACTTCGCTGGCGAGATCCTTCAGCGACTTCTCTACGCCATGGATCATCTGGTCACCCTGGTTGCGGGCGGTGATCAGCTCGTTGAACTTGCGATCCTCGTCGGCATGGGCCTCGGCGTCCTTGATCATCTTCTTGATCTCGTCCTCGGACAGACCCGAGTTCGCCTTGACCACGATCGACTGCGATTTGCCGGTGGCCTTGTCCTTGGCCGACACATTGAGGATGCCGTTGGCGTCAATGTCGAACGTCACCTCGACCTGCGGCACGCCGCGCGGGGCCGGCGGGATGTCGGTCAGATCGAACTTGCCGAGGCTCTTGTTGGCGGCCGCGATCTCGCGTTCGCCCTGCAGCACGTGCACGGTCACGGCGTGCTGGTTGTCGTCAGCCGTGGTGAAGGTCTCGGACTTGCGCGTCGGAATCGTCGTGTTCTTCTCGATCAGCTTCGTCATCTTGCCGCCGAGCGTCTCGATGCCGAGCGACAGCGGCGTGACGTCGAGCAGCAGGACGTCCTTGACCTCGCCGGTCAGCACCGCGCCCTGGATCGCGGCGCCGACGGCGACCGCCTCGTCCGGATTCACGTCACGGCGCGGCTCGCGGCCGAACAGGGCCTTCACGGCGTCCTGCACCTTCGGCATGCGCGTCTGGCCGCCGACGAG
>NZ_CAISIQ010000004.1 GCF_903885465.1 uncultured Nevskia sp. | reverse complement strand
GGCAATCGCTGTCGGCCTGGTTGCTGTCGGCTTCGCGAATGCCTGTGATTGGGCCATCCAGCAGCACGCGAAACTCATCGCGCTATGGCCGCTGGCCGCTCCCTTCCTCACGCCATTCGGATTCGCCGCCGGCGTTTATCTGACCAGAAGATTTGCACCGGCCGCCAAGGGCAGCGGAATTCCGCAGGCTATCGCGGCGCTGGATACCGCAGACGATGCCCTGCGTTCGCGTCTGCTGTCCTTGCGCATCGCCGCCAGCAAGATCGCCCTGACCCTGCTCGGCCTGCTCAGCGGTGCGTCGATCGGGCGAGAAGGGCCGACCGTGCATATCGGCGCTTCCATCATGGATGCCCTCGGCCGCTTTGCGCATTTTCCATCCGAGTCGCTGCGCCGCGGCCTGGTGCTCGCCGGCGGGGCCGCCGGACTGGCGGCGGCATTCAATACCCCGATCGCCGGCATCGTCTTTGCCGTCGAGGAAATGGCCCGCTCTTTCGAAGAGCGCACCACCGGCACCTTGATCACTGCGGTGGTGCTTGCCGGTGTGGTCGCCACCGGCCTGCTTGGCAACTACACCTATTTCGGCGTTGCCGATGCGCATCTGCTGAGCTGGCGGGCCTGGATCGCTGTGCCCTTGTGCGGTATCAGCGGCGGCCTGTTCGCACGAATGCTGATCAAGGGCAGCGGCCTGCTGGCGCTGTTGTCGATGCGTCGGGCGGTGTTGCTGGCGGCCGGTCTCGGAATCGTCGTCGCGGTTCTCGGGCTGGCTTCGGGCGGCACTACCTACGGTTCCGGTTACGAGCAAGCGCGCGGCCTGCTCTCCGGTGAAGTCACGCCTGGCCTGCTGTTTCCGATCCTGAAATGGCTCGCGACGCTGGCTTCGTATCTCACTGGATTGCCGGGAGGCGTTTTCTCGCCGTCGTTGTCCACCGGTGCCGGTATCGGTGCGGCACTTGCACCGCTGGTTCCGCAGACGTCGCTCGCGACGATGATCGTATTGGGCATGGTCGGCTACTTCACCGGCGTCACCCAATCGCCGCTGACCGGCGCCGTCATCGTGATGGAAATGGTCGACGACCATTCGCTCATCCTGCCGATGCTGGCCACCTGTTTCGTGGCACTCGGCGTCTCCCGCTTGTTGTGCCGGGAGCCGCTCTATCGAGCGCTGGCGCAACCCTTCCTGCAGCAGATCGATCGGACGGCGCCGGGCAGGCTCGGGTAATCAGCCGCAGCAACTAGCCCAAGCCGCGATCAAGCACGCGGGGCCAAGAAACGGATCGTCAAAAAAACAAGCCCGCCGGCCGAAGCCGACGAGCTTGCAATCCCGATACTGGCAACGCTTGCTTAGAGCCCGATCACGCCGAAATCGTTCTTGACGATCGCCAGCGTTGCCGAGCGCGGACGGCTGACACCGTCGTTGGCCGGCCAGTGGCTTTCATACGCAGCCGGATTGCCGAGCAGCGCCGCTGGCGTGTTCTCGCCCGGATGCTGGATATTGACGAACAGCACGCGGCCATCCGGCGTCGAGTCCAGGCCGGTCAGCTCGCAGCCCTTCGGGCCGACCAGGAAGCGGCGCATGCGCGAGGCGCTGGCCTTGGCGCCGACGTAGGTGGTCTGGCCGTTGATGGTGGTTACGCCGCCATCGCCCACGCTGCCCGGCACTGCAGCGAGCAGCATGCAGTTGGTGACGTCGGTATAGGCGCCGTCATCAGTCTGGATCCACAGCAGGCCGTTGGAGGCGTTGCTGTCGCGGCCGAACCACAGGCCGTCCGGGCTGGACAGGTCGTTGACGTCGGTCAGGCCGGAGACGTTGACGGTGGCCGGATCGGCATCCGCCTGCGCGCCGAAGCCGAAGATATCCCACTTGAACGTGGTCGCCGCCGAGCGGTTGCCGGCTTCACGGAAACGGATGATGTGACCATTGACGTTGCCGCGCTGAGTGGTCGCGCCCTTCTGGTCCGCGTACGAACGCGGGTTTGCCGCGTCGACCGCCGGGCCGGTGCCGACACCGCGCGCCGAGTTGTTGGTCAGCGTGAAGTAGACCTCGCCGTTGAGGCGATTGACCGCACCCCATTCCGGGCGATCCATCTTGGTGGCGCCGACCGAATCGGCGGCTAGACGGGCGTGCAGCAGCACGTCGGCCTGCGAGCTGAACGGATAGATCGCGTTGTTCGCATCCAGACCGTTGACGCCGAACTGCAGCGGCACCCAGGTGCCGCTGCCATCGGCGTCGAAACGGGCGACGTACAGCGTGCCGTTGTCGAGATACTTGTCGCCGACCGCGAGGCGATCCGCGTTGTTCAGATCGCGCGGGTCGAGCACTGCCTTCGACACGAACTTGTAGATGTATTCGCCACGCGAATCGCAGCCCATGTAATAGACCAGCGGACGGCCGACGACGAAGTTGGCCGGCCAGGCGCCTTCATGGAAGAAGCGAGCCATCGCCGTGCGCTTGCGCGGCGTCGACTGCGGGTTGTACGGATCGATCTCGACGACCCAGCCGAAGGTGTTCGGCGCATTGCGGAAGTCCTCGGCGGCGGTGCTGCCGGCGACGGTCGCATCCCAGCGCGAGAAGCGGGTATCGCTCGCGTCAGAAGGCACCACGGTGGTCCAGCCGTAATTGCCGGCCGAGCCCTGGGTGATGCCGTAGCGGTTCAGCGCGGTGACTTCAGCCGGGCTGCGGTTGGCGTTGTCGGTGCCCGAGCGGCGGAAGTAAAACGCCCAGTTTTCTTCGCAGGTCAGGTAGGTGCCCCAGGGCGTGAAGCCGTTGGCGCAGTTGTTGATCGTGCCGCGGGTGCGGGTGCCATCCGGCGAATAGCGGGTGACCAGCTGGGCGTCGCCGCGCACCGGGCCGCTCATTTCGATATCGGTCAGCGAGGTGATCCGGCGGTTGAAGCGCGAGCTCGGATTGGTCGCCACCGGCACGGCACGCGACGGGCCGGCAACCAGCTCGACGACGCTGACACCATGGGCATTCATTTCCTTGACCACTTCATCGGCCACGGTCCGAACGCCGCCGACCACGGTCGCGCCATTGGCGTGCAGGAACGGCTGGGTGATGTTCTCGTGGTTGCGGCACAGCAGGCCGCGACGCGAGTTCGACGGATCCGGACGGCTGCCGTCCGAGCTCAGGCCGAAGTAGTACATGCCGTCGTGATGATCACCTGCGCGGAAGGCGTAGGAATCGCCGGTTTCGCTACCGTCGCCCGCCCAGGCTGGCGTCGAGGTGTTCAGCGCTTCGCCGAGCGGCGACAGCACGGTGACCGTATAGCCTTCCGGCACCGTGACCACGTCCTCCAGGCTCTTGGCGACCGGGTTGAAGTTCAGGGTGAAACCGGACGGCAGCGCCTGCGCTTCCGGGCTCGCCAGCAGGCCAGAGCTTCCCACCGTGAATGCCGCCGCGGCACCGAGGCCACCAACCAGCACTTCGCGGCGCGAGAGCCGCGCGTCGACCATGCTCTGCAGGGTCGGATTGTTTGATTCGTTGGTGCAGACGTCATCGTCGTGACGATGTGCAGTTAGCTGGCTGTTGCTGAAATCATTCATCGCTGGCTCCGGTCGGTTGATCGAGGCGCGACCGATTCGCACCTCAAAGCTGGCTGAGCCGGAAGCCTAGGAGTGCGGTGTTGCAGTGATTTTTCAGAACCGAGAAAATTTCCTACGATTTTTACACTCTTCTCACATAACGCCTGTTTTATCGCTGCGATGACGGCTCGCTCTCCCAACGACTGTCATACCTCGGTCGATCAACCCAGCGACCAGCGCCGCACGATCCGGTAACCATCGGCCTTGCCATTGCTGCGGGCACTGCGCAGCAGCGCGAACTCGGTGACCGGCCAGAGCACTTCGAACCGCGGCATTGCAGTCAACGTCCGGACGTTGCGCTGGCAGCTGAGGTGAGGCACGAAAGCTTCGCTGGCCACCGGCAAGCCGTAGCGCAGTAGCTCGCGATCAAGCTCGGCCTTGAGTCTTGCCAAGGTCGGCTGCAGCGCCGATGGGCCTAACCAGGCGGTGCTGGCGTTCTGGAAATGACCGCTGCGATCGAGCCGCAGCAGGAAGGGTTTGGCCTGCACCTCATCGCCGGCCAGCAGCGCGGCATCGACTTGCGTGCGGCCGATATCGCCGAGCCAGGCCAGGGTCAGATGCAGGCGTTCCGGCTTGATCCGGTAAGCCACGCCGCCCTCGCCCAGCGGCAATGCCGCAGCGGCCGATGCCAGACGGCGACGCACGGCAGGGTCTGGCCACAGCGCGAAGAAATAACTGGCACGCCGGCCGCCGCGACGGCTCGCATCCGGCAATTCCGAGAACAGGCCCGGCTGGTCACGACGGGCCAAGTTCAGCGTTGCGCCAGGAGCATCGCGCTGAGTGCCGGCAATGTGCGATCGAGCAGCAGTCGTGACTGCTCGCAGGCGCAAGCCAGCAGCTGCGCCTGCGCCGCAAGGTACTCCGCCGGCGTGCTGCCGGCCGGCAGCGAATCATTGAACAGCTGCTTGCCGAGCACGGCACCGCTGCCGTCATTGAGGACGAACTCGATCACCAGCTGCGCCCGATCGCCGCCATCACCCGACACTCGTTCCAGGCGCTGCAAGACAGGCCGCAGGCGGATATCGCTGCCGATCCGCGCCGGCCGCGCCAGCACCGAATCCGACCCATAGGCTGCACGAAGGTGATCGACCAGAACATCGCCGAACAGCAGTGAAGGCGGACCGATCAAGTTGCCACTTAATTGCCGATCGGCTGCGCGATTGACGAAGCCACGGTCGGCATAAAGCCCGCGCACCTCGAACGGCTCGACGACGATGCGCAGCGGCGGCGCAGCCAGGTCCGGGACGAGCAGGCGTTTCGGATCGATCGGCCTGCTGCCGGCACAACCGGCGAGCAGCGCGCCGAGCAGGCTCAAGACTTGGCGGCGGTTCTTTTGCATCGGGCGGGCGGACATTCTTGAGCGGAACGGCGCCTAGTGTCCGGGGGACCACTGGCCTGCGCAACTGCCCCGCCCCGTTCGGCTCAGCTCGGCTGCGCGATCCCGAAACGCTCCATGCGCCGGTACAGCGCCTGGCGCGACAGGCCCAGCGACTGCGCCGCACGGCTGACCATGCCGCCGGCCTTCGCCAGTGCCGCTTCGATCGCTTCCTTGCTCGGATCATCCAGCGAGCGAGCCACTGCGCGCGGCTGCACCTGCAGGCCGAGATCGGCCGGTGCGATGGTGCCGTGCTGACAGAACAACCGGGCGCGTTCGAGCACGTTCTTCAGCTCGCGGACATTGCCCGGCCAACTGTGTGCGTGCAGCAGTTCGCGAGCTTCGTCGGACAGCACGGCGCCGCTGTCGCGCAGGAAATGCTCGGCCAGTGGATCGACATCGTCCATGCGCTCGGTCAGCGGCGGCAGGTTCAGCTCGATGACGTTCAGGCGGTAGTAAAGATCCTCGCGAAAGCGGCCTTCGCGGATCATCTGCGGCAGCTCGCTGTTGGTGGCACTGAGCACCCGCACCCGTGCCTTGCGCACGCGGCTGGAGCCGAGGCGCTGGTAGTCGCCGGATTCCAGCACGCGCAGCAGCTTCACCTGTACCGACAGCGGCAGATTGCCGATCTCGTCGAGAAACAGAGTGCCGCCCTCGGCGGTTTCGAAGTGCCCCTCGCGGGCGCGCGTCGAGCCGGTGTAGGCGCCGGCCTCGGCACCGAACAGTTCGGCCTCGGCGAGCTCGGTGGGCAACGCGCCGCAGTTCACCGCGATGAACGCCGCGGCCTTGACCGCCGAGTTGGCGTGAACGATCTGGGCGATCCGTTCCTTGCCGGCGCCGTTCGGGCCAGTGATCAGCACCGGCGCATTGGAGCGGGCGATCTGGCAGGCCATGGTCACCACCCGCTCGGTGGCGTCGGCGGCGTAGACCAGGCCGCAGAGATCGAAGCGTGCCGCCAGCGCTTCCCGGCGGCGATTGCGCTCGGCGCGCCGCGCCGTGGCTTCGCGTGCCGCTTCCGCCAGCTCCAGCAGGTTCTCGACCGTCGCCAGCAGCTTGGCATCGTCCCAAGGCTTGGCCAAGTAATCGGCAGCGCCGGCCTTGACCAGTTCGACGGCCACCGCGAGCTGCGTCCACGCCGTCAGCAGGATCACCGGCAGGTCCGGATTGCGGGCGCGGATCGCGTGGAACAGCGCCGCACCTTCCTGGCCGGAGGTGGTATCGGCCGCGAAGTTCATGTCCGCGATCACCAGGCTGACCGGCTCGCGCGTCAGCACTTCCAGGCCGGCTTCGGGCGACACCGCGGTGATCGCCTGGATATCGTGCAGCGAGAACAGCAGGCTCAGCGCTTCGAGCACGCCGGGGTTGTCATCAATGATCAGGATCGTTCGCATGGGCACTCCATCGTAACGTCTGATGCGTGCACGGCCGGCTTTGGTTTGCAGGCACTTTTCAGATCGAGCGCCAGCCGCGCACAAACTGACAATTCGAGTGTTCGCATACTCGGACAAACGGCAGTCAATCTGTCTTGACAAGGCTCGGATTGGAGGTTCAACCTGCCAGCGCTTCGGTCATCCAGGGACGGCTATTTCTGGGTGCAACAGGGAATCTGGTCCATGAGCCAGGGAGCCTGCCGACGCTAGAAAGAGGTCAGAAAAACAGTCCTTCGGCGG
>NZ_CAISIQ010000003.1 GCF_903885465.1 uncultured Nevskia sp. | reverse complement strand
CTGCGTTGATGCCCGCCACCGTGATCGCGTTGCTCGTCTGCACGCTGCTCAGTGCTGCATCTGTCACCGCCGCGAAGCCAAATTGATCCGGCGTCGTGTCAGGTGCCGCGTCGTCATTAAGAATCGTCGCGATGCCCTGCGCCTTGGCAATCGTCAACCCGACCGGGGTGCTCAGATTGACGAAGAAGGTTTCATCGGGCTCGAAATCGGTGTCGCCGTTGACCGTGAAAGACTGCGTCTTGCTGGTCTCGCCAGGGGCGAAGGTGCTGGTGCCTGAGCGGGCCAGATAGTCGCTGCCCGCCGTTGCCGTGCCGTTTGCCGATGCGAAACGCACGGACACTGCTTGGGTCGAGGGCGCGGACAACCTCAGGGTGAAGCGCGCCACCACCGTCCCGCTATTGCCCTCGACAACGCTCACGTCGTCGATGCTGACGCTCGGTGTCGTCTGCGCCACCGCAAAGCCCGGCAGTGCACCGATCGCCAGACTCAATACGGCGATGAGGCGACCACATAAAAGTTTGCTGGACATGAATGCGGCACTCATTTGGAACGGGCGAATCAAGAAAGGCAGGCAGATACGACACGGGCAACGTCTTCTAGACCGTCATGCTGGGACCTTTGCACGGCCGCATTGTCTGATTGGCCTGTTTTCCCCACACAGATTCGGCTCTCGGCTACTAATCACCACAGCTGCCGTGCTGCATTACCGAAATGCACCGTCTTGGACGCCCTCCCGATCCAAACACTGCCGAGCAGATTGCCGCGGGGAAACCCAGCGGATTTCCCCTTGGAGCTGAGAAAAAACTATTCGGCGGGAAGGAGCCTCAGCAGATAGCCGGCTCGCCGTCACCATGACTCCGTAACGGCAGCAAGGGGCGATCCTTTACGGCATTGCGTCGGGACGGCAGCGGCCTCAGCGGGCCAGCACCGGCAACGCCCGCTCGAGAATCGCCTGCACCTTGGCCATGCTGGTGGCGACCCAGAGTTCGATCTGGCCGTGGATGTCGCCGCTGCCGATGCCCGGCGCCCAATTGACGCTGACCGCGAGGCAGGCATAGGCCAGACCCAATTCGGCGGCAAGGCCGGCTTCGGGCATGCCGGTCATGCCGACCATCGCGCAACCGTCCTGTTTCAGACGGCGGATTTCGGCCGGGGATTCCAGGCGCGGACCCTGGGTCACGGCCATGGTGCCGCCGTCATGAGCGGCGACCGCTGCTGCCTGCGCGGCATCAAGCAGCGTCTTGCGCAAGCTTGGCGCATACGGATGTTCGAATTCGACGTGCTTGAGTTCGCTGCCAATGCTGCCATCGGAATAGCTGTGCTCGCGGCCCCAGCTGTAGTCGATGACATCGTCCGGCACGGTGACATCACCGGGCGCGAACCATTCGGCGATCGAGCCGACCGCGCCGATCGCGATGACGTTGTGCACGCCGGCCGCCTTCAGCGCCCAGAGATTGGCGCGGTAGTTGATCGCATGCGGTGGGATCTTGTGGCCTTCGCCATGGCGGGCCAGGAAGATCGCCTCGACGCCGGCAATCCGGCCTCTCACCAGCGGCGCTGATAGCGCACCGTACGGCGTATCGACAACCACCGATTCGATGATCGCCAGGCCGGGCCATTGGTTCATGCCGGTGCCGCCGATCACGGCGACCTTGGCGTTCGGGATCTGCGGATGGGACGTCGACATTGGAGGTGAGATCAGTAAGAGATGAAACCTGCGGCGCTGAAGTCAAGCGCCTTTGAGCGCATAGATCGCCGGCAGCTGGCGCCAGTATTCCTGGTAGTCCATGCCACAGCCGAACACGTAGCGGTCGATGACGCTGAAGCCAATGAACTCGGCGTGAGCACCGGCGGCGCGGCGGTCGTGCAGCTTTTCGGCGAGCACGGCGACCTTCAGGCTCAGCGGCGCGAAGCCTTCCAGTGCCTTGCGGATCGCGACCAGGGTGTGGCCTTCGTCGAGGATGTCGTCGATCACCAGCACGTGGCGGCCGTCGAGAATCGCCGGCGGCTGGCGCTTCCAGATCAGGCCGCCGCCGGTGGTCGAGCCGCGGTAGCGGGTCGCGTGCAGGTAATCGAGCTGGAACGGGAACGACAGACGGCGCAGGATTTCGGCAGTCGGCACCAGGCCACCGATCATCACGCAGAGGATCAGCGGGCTCTTGTCGGCGTACTCGGTGGTGATCTCGGCGGCGAGCCGGTCATAGGCGGCGTTGACGGTGGCTTCGTCGTACAGGCAATCGGCTTCGGCGAGTGCCTGGCGGGCTTGGTCAGCGGTGAGAGTCATGCGGTGAAGGTTCCAGTTTTTCGGTAGAGCGCCTTCAGCCGGGCGCTGGACAGGCGGCGTTCCTTGACCGGCAGAGCTTCGAGCAGTTTCGTGACCATCGTTCGATCGTTGCAGACCGGCAGCATGTCGCAGCCGGCATGCAGCGCGACGTTGGCGCGCTGCACGATGTCGCCGATGACCACGGCGCCCTGCATGCACAGGTCATCGCAGAACACAGCGCCGTTGTACTTGTAGTCGCCACGCAGCAGGGTGCGAATCCACTTGCGCGAGAACGAGGCCGGGAGGTCGTCGTAGGCGCTGTAGCGCACGTGCGCGAGCATCAGCGATTCGATACCGTCGTCGATCAGCGCCCGGAATGGCACCAGATCGCGCTGCTCGATATCGGCGAACGAGCGGCGATCGACCGGCAGTTCCAGATGCGAATCCGCCGCTACCGCACCGTGACCGGGGAAGTGCTTGCCGGTGGCACTCAGGCCGGCGGCATTGAGGCCGGCGCGGAAGGAGCGGGCGAAGGTGATGATCTGCAGCGGATCGGACGAGAAGGCGCGATCGCCGATGATCGTCGATATGCCGCAGTCGCGATCGAGCACCGGCGCGAAGCAGAGATCGATACCGTACGAAGCCAGTTCTCGGCCGATGGTTTCGCCATACAGCCGTGCTTCTTCCAGCG
>NZ_CAISIQ010000002.1 GCF_903885465.1 uncultured Nevskia sp. | reverse complement strand
GATCAACGCATGCTGCTGCTGCACAGTTCGGCGCTCGGGGTGCTGCGCCGCGAGTTGATCGAAAGCCTCGGCGTCGATCGCGCGCGGGGGCTGCTGACCCGCATCGGCTACAACTCCGGTTCGCACGACGCCGAGCTGTCGCGAAAGCTGCGCGGCAGCGGCGGTGCCGCCAATGCGATCTACGGCGGCCCGCAGTTGCACATGCTCGAAGGCACGGTGCGGGTCGAGCCGGTGATGATGGAAGTCGACGAGGAGAAGGGACACTTCCACGGCGAGTTCCTGTGGCACGGTTCTTCGGAAGCCGAGGAACACATCCGCCTGTACGGCATCGGCAGCGAACCGGCCTGCTGGCAGCAGATCGGCTACGCCTCCGGCTTCATCAGCCGCTTCATGGGCCGGCCGGTGCTGTTCCGCGAGGTTCAGTGCTGCGCGCAGGGCGCCAGCCATTGCCGGATCATCGGCAAGCCGGTCGAGGAATGGGACGATGCCAGCCGCGATCTCGCCTTCCTGCGCGCCGATGCGCTGACCGCCGGCCTTGCCACGTCGGCACCAATCGATCTCGGCGTGGCCTCGCCGATCGGCAGTGCTGCGCAGGACCTGCTTGGCGATACCGACGTGGTCGGCGCCTCGGCCGGCTTCAACGCTGCCTGCCACATGGTCCGCCGGGTTGCCGATACCCAGGCCACCGTGCTGTTCCTCGGCGAAAGCGGCGTCGGCAAGGAAGTGCTGGCGCGCAGCCTGCACCGGGTCAGCCCGCGCGGCGCCGGGCCATTCATCACCCTCAACTGCGCGGCGATCCCGGAAACCCTGATCGAATCCGAGCTGTTCGGCGTCGAGCGCGGTGCCTTCACCGGCGCCACCACGGCGCGGCCGGGTCGCTTCGAGCGCGCTCACGGCGGCACGCTGTTCCTGGACGAGATCGGCATCCTCAGCTGGACCGCGCAGGGCAAGCTGCTGCGCGCACTGCAGGAGCGGGAGATCGAAAGAGTTGGCGGCACGCGGACCCACAAGGTCGATGTGCGGCTGGTCGCGGCGACCAATCTCGATCTCCGCGAGGAAGTTCGCGCCCGGCGCTTCCGCGAGGATCTGTTCTTCCGCCTCAACGTCTTCCCGATCACCGTGCCGCCGCTGCGCGAGCGCCGCGAAGACATCCCGATCTTCATGAATCACTTCCTGCGCAAGTTCAATCTGCGCAATGCCCGCAAGGTCACCGGCTTCACGGGGCGGGCGATCGACGCGATGCTCGGCTACGACTGGCCGGGCAACATCCGGGAGCTGGAAAACATCGTCGAGCGCGGCATGATCCTGGCGCCGGAGGGCGGTGCGATCGACGCCTTCCACCTGTTCTCCGGCGGCGAGCAACTGGCCAGCGGCAGCTTGAGCCTCGACCGTGGTGGCAGCCTGCGCAGCGATCAGCAGAAGGCAGCGGCCGAAGCCGCGCCGGTTGTTGAACAGGCGACGCCCGAAGTGCGTACCAGTCAGGTCATCGCCGATCTGCTCACTGCGGTCGGCAATGGCGCGGCCGAGGGCCTGTCGATCGATCGCATCGAAGCGCTGATGATCGAGCGCGCCGTCGCGCAGGCCGGCGGTAATCTGTCTGCGGCTGCGCGCCTGCTCGGCATCACCCGGCCGCAGCTCGCCTATCGTCTGAAAGCCGCGCGGCGCGGCGCCAACCCGGAAACCTCTGCTTGATGAACGACAACTCCCGCCTGCACACGGCGCTGGTCCTGCTGGTGGCCGCGGCGCTGATCGCGTCGGCCATCGCACCGTTCGATCGCATGACCTGGGTCATGGAAGTGTTGCCCGTTGTGCTGGTCGCGCCGGTGCTGTGGTTCAGCCGCCGGCGCTTTCCGCTGACCAACTTGCTGTATGTGCTGATCGCCGTACATGCGCTGGTGCTGATCGGTGGCGGAACCTGGACTTACGCCCGCGTGCCGATCGGCAACTGGGTGCAGGAGGTGTTCGCGCTATCCCGCAATCCCTACGACAAGCTCGGTCATCTGCTGCAGGGTTTCGTGCCGGCGCTGGCGACGCGCGAGCTGCTGATCCGCCATCGCATCGTCGTTGGCCACGCGTTCATCGTCGGCCTGCTGTCCGTATGTGTGGCGATGGCGATCAGCGCCATCTACGAGCTGATCGAATGGGCAGCGGCGGTCGCACTGGGCCAGAACGCCGACGATTTCCTCGGCACTCAGGGCGATCAGTGGGATACGCAGTCCGACATGCTGATGGCGCTGATCGGCTCGACCTTGGCGATGCTGCTGCTGGCACGCTGGCATGACCGAGCGATTCGGCGGCTGTCGATCCCGCGCTAAGGAATGGCGGCGAGCGTCAGCCTGCCCGTGGCACCGAGCAACTGCAGCGCGGCCAGCGAGCGATCGTGCTGGCTGGCGGCGAGGTTGACGGTGGCGGTCAGCAGTTCGCGTTGGGCGTCGAGCAGATCGAGCGTGGTGCGGGTGCCGACGGCCTGCTCGCGCTGCACGCTGTCCAGCGCCAGTTCGCTGGCCTTCACGGAGGCTTCATAGGCGGCGATCACCTGCGCCGAGGATTGGTACATCGCCCAGGCCTGGGCGATTGCTTCGCTCGAGGCGCGGCGGCTGTCGGCGGCGCGCGCTGCGGCGGCCGAGGCTTCGGCCTTCGCGGCCGAGACGCGCGAGGCGATAGCGCCACCGGCATAGATCGGCAGGGTGGCTTTCAGCTGCACGGACCAGTAGGTCTGGCGGTCGTAAGTGAAGGTGGAATCGTCGGCATCGTTGGCTTCCGCTTCGATCGACAGGCGCGGCAGATGCCCGGCCTGCTCGGCGCTGATCCGCGACTTCGCGGCGCGGTCCTCGGCATCGGCGGCACGCACGGCTGGCGTATCGGCGGACACGGCCAGCGCTTCGGCGAGCGTCGCCGGCACCAGCGGCTTCGGCCAGTCGCCGGGCAGTTGATCCGGCGGCAGGCCGACGACGCGCTCATAAGCCGCAGCGCTCACCGATTCGGTGGCGCGCGCTCGGTACAGGTTGGCACCGGCTTCGGCCAGCCGCGCTTCGGCCTGGGCGACGTCGGCCTTGGTCGCTTCGCCGGCATCGAGGCGCTTGCGGCTGTCGTCCAGTGCTTGCTGCAGGCGCTGGACATTGGTTTCGTTGAGGCTGATCACGGCGCGGTCGCGCTTCACGTCGAGCCAGGCGCTGGCGGCGGCAAACAGCAGTTGCTGGGCGGTTGCGACTTCGTTCTGCTCGGCACCTTCGTGCTTCGAGCGCGCGGCATCGACCTGGGCGCTGACCAGTCCGCCGCTGTACAGCGGCTGGCTGGCGACCAGGCCCCAGCTCAGCGGCTGACGCGCGCCGGGCTGCGGAAACTGGGCGTCGGTATAGAGCCGCGAGCGGCCGCCGATGACGGTGGCATTGACGCTCGGCAGATAGCCGGCGCGGGCGGCTTCGACTTCCGCCGCGCTGCCGGTTGCGGAGAGATGGGCAGCAGCGAGCCGAGGATCCTGCTGGAGCGCGCGTTCGGCAGCTTCGTGCAGGCTGGTGGCGTTGGCTTGTGCGGCCGTCAAAGACAGGAAAACGCTGACCGCGATGCGGTTCAGGACGCGGTTGACTTGGGGGCTGCGGTTCATCTTTCGGGTCTTCAAGGGGAATCAGGGCGTCGCGCGCAGCCATGCAGGAACAGGCTGACGACACCGGCAATGTGCTGGGCGGCGTTGCGGCCGGGGAGGAAGGGTTCGAAGCCGAGCAGCGCGCGGTGCTGCGGGTTGGCCTTGACCATCTCGATGAACTGCACGGCGGTGAATTCCGGGTCCGGACAGACCAGGCGGCCAGCTTCGTGCTGGCGGCGGAAGTAGTCGCCCAGCAGCTTGCGCGCGCGCGCCGGACCGTATTCGTAGAAGCGCTGGGCGAGTGCCGGGAAGCGCGGCATCTCGGCGATCATGATGCGGAACAGCTCGTGTCGCTTGTGATCGAGAAACAAGGTGACGAAGAATCTGGCCAGCGTTGTGAGCGTGGCTTCGATGTCGTCATCGGCCTGCGCCGGAATCTTCAAGCCCTGCATGAACTCGTCGCAGCGCGCAGCGATGATGTCGCCGAACAGGCCTTCCTTGTTGCCGAAGTAGCGGTACAGGCTGGCCTTCGAGCCGCCGACCCGGCGCATCACTTCCTCGATGCTGGCGCCTTCGTAGCCGTACTCCAGAAACACATCGAGCGCCGCAGCGAGCATCGCATCACGCCTGGCCGTACCGCGCGCGCCAAGCACTTCCGGTTCCGCAGTGGCTGCGACCGGCGACGGCTCGCCCGGCGCCTTGCGCGCAGGCTTCCGCCTGGCTTTGGCCAGCACGGGTATCGCGGCTTCGGGCTTTGCGGGAGGTTTGACTTTCGCCACGTCGGAGGCACAAAATGAAATGTAACGTTCATTACACTATCAGCCGGTTTCAGCTGCTGCAAGCCGCTCGACAACCCGCTCTTCAAGAAGCACCCCGGAAGCACTGACAATGGCCACCACGATCGATCCTCCCGTTTCTGGGCCCGTTTCCGGACCCACTTCCGGCCCCGTATGACCCCATCCAACGGTCCAAGGTGCCCCGCCAGTACCGGGGTCTGGGTAAGCTGTCAACCGAAGCCCTTCAGCGCCTTGTACGAGCTTTACAGCGTTTTCAGTGAACTGCATGCAACCTCCTATCTAGCCATAGGATACTGCTATTTATGCCAGCCGTTTGTCACAATCAAAAAGTATGCCATAAGTCCAAGCCCAGCGGCACAAATCCCACCAAGCGACCATTTTCCGAGCGAGACAAATTTATCGTCTAACCACTCATGCAGAGCTTCTTTTAGGGCGGCTTTCGTCTCGTCCTTGGTCATGTTATCCACGCGCATCACCATAAAATATATCTCGCATATTAGTCCTTTTGGTGTATGTACACTTTCAAGGAACCACGTTAAGGTTATCCCGTTGTCATGTGCAACGGGGCCTTGTCCGCAGTTCTAGCCAACTGCGGGGCGCTAGGAAATACGTAGCCTAGCGCGCCCTTTTATTTCCAGATCATGTATCCACCGAAAGGGTAGCCTGTCCATTGCTTATCCTACTCATATTGTGCTAGTCCCTTCGGCGTATTACATCCTTTAGGGAACCATGCTAATGTCGTAACCGCTGTGTACACGGCGGCGTGGCCTAGCTGTGGTTCGCGTATCGAACCATGGGGCTTCCGATTAGCTGACCCTAATCGGGAGTCGCCACGTCTTTAT
>NZ_CAISIQ010000001.1 GCF_903885465.1 uncultured Nevskia sp. | reverse complement strand
CGCTCGCCGGGATTAAGCGGCGAGGGCGTAGTTAGCGTCGTTCGCAACTAGCTTGGTTGCTTTCAAGTTTTACGAGGAAGAAAGCACCTCGGCATGCACGTCGAATTTCCAACCGCTGTCGAAACCATGTCACCCCCAGCGACGAGAACAGTACCACAGTTATGAAGTTTTGAGCCTTCCGTGATCGGTAAGTGAAATCTGCCCGCTATCAGTGATGTTGCTGATAAAAGTCGCGAAAATGATTTGGTCAGGGCCATCGGAACCTGCAAGTCCTTATCAGAAAGAGGTTTTCAGGAAATGTTTCCCATCTGATTCAGCAATCACCGAGGCCTGACAGCCCGTTCCAGGTTGATATTCGCGCTAATGTGAATTTAAAGTTGATGGCATAAGTGGCGTTCGTCGTACGAACAGACGAAAGCTGCAACTTTTCTCAATTCAACTGCCCTGTTGTCGTGCATCTGCACGGGCAGCGAACGAGGCTTGCACGAACATTGTGCGGCGCCTCGGATCGAGACTAATCAGCTGTCGTGCCGCATGGTGCGGCCTTTCTCGCGCTGCCAGTCCCGGTCCTTCTCGGTGGAGCGCTTGTCGTGCAGTTTCTTGCCCTTGGCCAGGCCGATGTTCAGTTTCGCGCGGCCGTGAGTCCAGTGCAGATCCAGTGGCACGATGGTGTAGCCGGAGCGTTCGACCTTGCCACGCAGCAGATCGATCTGGCGCCGCGACAGCAGCAGCTTGCGGGTGCGCGTAGCGTCTGGCACCACATGTGTGGAGGCCGACAGCAGCGGGTTGAAATGCGCGCCGAGCAGCCAGGCTTCGCCGTTCTTCATGATCACGTAGGCTTCGGTGATCTGGGCCTTGCCGACTCTCAGGCTTTTGACTTCCCAGCCCAGCAGCACGATGCCGGCTTCGAACCGGTCCTCGATGAAGTACTCGAAGCGGGCACGCCGATTTTCGGCGATCTCGCGATCCGCCGATGCTTCCTTCTGCTTGCCGTTGCGCTTGGGCTGATTCATCGTCGGATTATAGAAGCCTGCGGGAGCAGCTCATCGGTGGAGAACAAGTGAAGGTCGAAGTGCTGAGTCACGAAGCAGACGGAATCCGGCTAGTGACCCTTGAACTGCCAGAGCCGGTAACCATCGGCGGCGCACTGGCCGCCGCTGGCCTGGGCCGCGACTGCGAGGCGAGAGTGGGGATGTTCGGTCGGCTGTGCAGCGCCGAGGAAACGATCAGCGAGGGCGCCAGAGTCGAGGTCTACAAACCGTTGCTGGCGGATCCGAAACAGGTGCGACGTCAGCGAGCGCGGATACGACGCCCTCAAGCCTGAAACGGGCGCTTACTTGTCCTTGTCCTTATCCTTTTGCGACTCGTCGGAAGGGTCTGCAGATTTCGGATCTAGGGGCGCGGTGTCGATGATCTCTTCTTTCTGCTCGCGGGAAACGCCGTCGCTGTCAGCCGCCTTGCCGGCATTGGCAATCTGCACGCCTTCCATGCGGCTCAGCTTTTCGGACTCGAAGAACAGGCTGATCGTGCGGCTGGAGACCTTGCCGCGCGGATCCTTGTAATAGCCGAAGTAATCCCAGCGATCCGAGCGGAATGGCGAGGAAGCGATCGGCGTGCCGAGCAGGAACTTCACCTGTTCGCGGGTCTGGCCGACCTTGAGCAGATCGAACTGCTTCTGCTCGATGACGTTGCCCTGACGTGTCGGCAGCTTGTAGACGATCGCGCAGCCGGAAAGGCCGAATGCCAGGACAGAAAGCAGGATCAGACGCATGGGCAGGGTATTGAGGTTGTGACTAGAAAACGAGGTGCGATAATAGCGCAAGCTCCGTTTTGTCACTCCCGCCCGAAGGAAAACTCATGGAATCGCAGGATCTCCGCAATGCGGGATTGAAGGTGACGCTGCCGCGTCTGAAGATCATCGAGATGCTTGAGCACAGTCCGACCCGTCATCTGTCGGCTGAAGAAATCTATCGGCGCCTGATGGATGGCGGCGAAGACATCGGTCTGGCCACGGTCTATCGGGTGCTCACGCAGTTCGAGGCTGCCGGCCTGGTTACCCGCCACCATTTCGAAGGCGGCCATGCCGTGTTCGAGCTGGAACGCGGCCATCATCACGATCACATCGTCTGCATGCAGTGTGGGCGGGTCGATGAGTTCGAAGACGACCTCATCGAAAAGCGCCAGCGCGAAATCGCGGAATCGCTGGGTTTCAAGCTCGTCGAGCACAACCTGATCATGTACGGCGAGTGCCAGAAGAAGGACTGCGTGCATCTCAAGCAGAACTCGAACCGCCGGCTCTGATCAATCAGAGCCCGCGAGCTCAGGCGTCCGTTGCCGCCTGACCGAGCAGTTCCTTCGCCAGCGTCACGGTGCTGCCGCTGCTGCCATCGCCGCCCAGCATTCGTGACAGTTCACTGACCCTCGCCGGCGCATCGAGCCTTTGCACGCGGGTGTAGGTGTGACCATCGCGAACCGATTTGGCAATACCGAAGTGATCGAGCCCGCGCGCCGCGACCTGGGCCAGATGGGTCACGCACAGCACCTGGCGCCGCGCGCCCAGCGCGCGTAGCTGCCGGCCGACGACATCGGCGGTGACCCCGCCGATGCCGGCATCCACTTCATCGAAGATCTGCGTGGCCGCACCGGCCTCGGACAGCAGGCTGACCTGCAGCGCCAGACTGATTCGGGATAGTTCGCCACCGGATGCGACCTTGGCCAAAGGCCGCGGCGGCTGGCCCGGGTTGGCCGAGAAATCGAAGCGCACCAGATCGACGCCATGCGAAGTCGGCTTGTCTCGGGCCAGCGGTTCGACGGCAACCACGAACTTGGCGTTCGGCATGCCCAGTTCGCGCACTCTGGCGGTCACCGCTTTTGCGAGCACGATGGCTGCTTTCCGGCGCGCTGCGGTCAGTGTCGCGGCTGCTGCCGTATAGGACGCCAAGGCGGTCTTGCGCTGGACTTCAAGACGGCCCAGCGCCGCGCCGGCATCTTCCAGAACCGCCAGTTCCGACTGCAGTTCCGCGTGTCGAGCGAACAGCTCATCGGCCCGCACGCGATGCTTGCGGGCAAGATCGTGGATGGCGGTCAGGCGGTTCTCGACGATGGCGAGACGTTCCGGATCGAGATCGAGGCGCTCGATCAAGCGGCGCAAGGAATCCGCCGCTTCACGGACCTGCGCCTGCGCGCCGGCAGTCAGCGTTTCCGCTTCAGCAAAACCCTCATGCAGCGGCACCAGACCGTGCAGCGAGGACAGCGCGCGCGACAGCTGGTCATAGACGCTGACCTCGTCGCCATAGAGCAGTTGCTGGGCACCATTGCCCTCGTCGAGCAGCCGTCCAGCATTGGCCAGGCGGCGATGTTCGGCGTCGAGTTCCGGCAACTCGTCGACACTCAAGCTCAGGGCATCCAGTTCCTGAAGCTGGAAGCGCAGATATTCGACTTGCGCCGGGTCGCGGCTCTGGGCGCTGCGCAGTTGTTCGATATCACGCTCGATGCGCTGCAACGCCTGCGCGGCTGTAGCGACCGCAGCGAGCGGTTCGGCATGGCGGCCGGCATCGTCGAGCGCCTGACGTTGCGCATCGCCGAGCAGCAAACTGCGGCTGTCGCCCTGACCGAAGATTTCGACCAGTCGTTCGCCCAGCTCGCGTAACTCCGTGGCGCTGACCGGGCTGCCGTTGACGAACGCGCGCGTGCGGCCTTCGGCGTGGACGATACGGCGGATCGCGCAGTCATCGCTGCCAGCTTCGAGCAGTTCGCGCTCGGCGAGCCAGGCGGCGGCATCGGCGCAGTCGTTGACCGAGAACTCGGCCGACACTTCAGCCCGTTCGCTGCCGGCACGGACCAGGGTCGCATCGGCACGCAGGCCGATGACCAAACCCAGCGCATCGATCAAGATCGACTTACCGGCGCCGGTTTCGCCGGTCAGCACGGTGAAGCCGGAGGACCAGTCAAGACTCAGCTCGTCGATGATCGCGAGATTGCGGATATGCAGGCTGCGCAGCATGGCTACTTTATGGCTGCTTCTTGGGGGGATTGCCGATCGGCGTGCGGCCCCAGTCGAGTTTGTCGCGCAGCAGCGCGAAATAGCTGTAGCTGGGCGGATGGATCAGCATCAGATCGGTCGGTGAGCGGCGAATCTCGACAGCATCGCTGGGATTCAGCGAGGTGCCGATCTGGCCATCGCAGGTCATCGTCGCACCGGTTTCGCTGGCGCCGAGCACGATGCGCACGGTTCGCGAGGCCGGTACGACGATCGGGCGATCGGTCAGCGTATGCGGGCAGATCGGCACCAGCGCCAGCGCGGCCAGCGCCGGATGGACTACGGGGCCGCCGCCGGATAGCGCATAGGCCGTCGAGCCGGTCGCGGTGGATACGATGAAGCCATCGGCGCGGTGCTGGCTGATGAACTCCCAGCCGCTGCCGTCGCCGACATCGCTGGCCAGATAGGTCGCGAACTCGACCATGCGGATCGCTGCCTGGTTGCGTACCACGACATCGTTGACTGCGAGCCAGGGCAGGCTCAGGCCACCATCGGCGCGGCGCACGCGGGCTTCGAGGATCAGCCGGGAGGCGCGGATGTACTCGCCGCGAAACAGCGCTTCCAGCGTCGTCGCCATGTCTTCGGGTCGAACATCGACGAGAAAGCCGAGGCGACCCTGGTTGACGCCGAGGATCGGCACACCGGAACTGGCAAGGCTGCGGCCGGCATCGAGCAAGGTGCCGTCGCCGCCGATCACGACGACCAGCTGGCAGCGCTTCGCGAGCACTTCGCGGCTGGCGGCTTCGATGCCGCTGTTGGGCGGCAGCAGCCGCGCGGTCTCGGTTTCGACCAGAACTTCACGCCCATGCTGGCGCAACAGGGCGCAAAGCTGGCGCAGAGTGCCGGTAACGCGCTCGTCCCTGCGTTTGCCGATCACGCCGACAGTCTGGAAAAGGCTCTGGGACACGAAGGGCGCGTGAAGGACGGGCAGGCCGCGGGGATAAGGGCGAAGTGGGCGCAAATTATCATGAAACCGGCGCATCAAATTTCGCTGTGAAGTTCAGGCGGACAGCCCCCTGTCGCGGGCAATGCGTGCAATTCTTGACAAGGTTTTTTTCCCGTTGCTAGCGTTCCTCGAATTCCGAGCTGCCATGTCCGACAAACTTGACCCACGCGCCGCCGCGCTGCTGAAGCTGCTGATCGAACGCCACGTGCACGACGGGCAGCCGGTCGGTTCGCGAACTTTGGCCCGCGCGTTCCAGGTCGAGCTCAGTCCGGCGACCATCCGCAATGTGATGGCCGATCTCGAAGACCTCGGCTTCGTCGCTTCGCCGCATACCTCCGCCGGCCGCGTGCCGACTCAGGCCGGCTACCGCTATTTCGTCGATTCGCTGCTGGCACCGGAGCCGCTGGCGGCTGCCGAGCAGGCACGCATCGCCAATGAACTGCTGCCCGGCAACAAGTCCTCCGCCGACATGCTGCACACGGTCTCCGGCCTGTTGTCGCGGTTGTCGTCGATGGCCGGTGTGGTCACCGTGCCGCGCCGCAATGTCACTGTGCTGCGGCGAATCGAGTTCCTGAACTTGTCTGGCGGACGGGTGCTGGCGATCCTGGTCGTCAACCAGCGCGAAGTGCAGAACCGCGTGCTCGACATGGGCCGCGACTACAGCTCGCAGGAACTGGAGCGCTACGCCAACATCATCAACGAGACCTTCGCCGGCCGCGATCTGCTGAGCTTGCGCCGCAGCCTCGCCGAAGAACTGAGCGAGGCGCAGACCCGGGTCAACCAGATGCTCGGCGAAGCGGCGAAGCTGGCCGATGCCGCGTTGCGCAATCAGGAAGCCGACGATTACGTGATCGCCGGCGGCACCAATCTGCTCGGTTTTCAGGAACTGGCCGATGTCGGCCGTCTGCGCCGGCTGTTCGACGTGCTCGACCAGAAGCGTGAACTGCTGGAGCTGTTCGATCAGTGCCTGGGTGCTTCTGGTGTGCAGATCTTCATCGGCGACGAATCCGGCTACCAGGTGCTCGACGGCTGCAGCCTGGTCACCGCGCCGTACACCATCGATGGTCAGGTGGCCGGTGTGCTCGGCGTCATCGGTCCGACCCGGATGGCCTACCAGCGGATCATTCCGCTGGTCAGTGAAGCGGCGCGTCTGCTCGGCACTGGCCTTGGCTCGGGGCTGGGCTCGGGGCTTGAAAGCCGCTGAAGCATCCCAAACTGGCTGATCAGGCGGGGCGCGGGGGCGCTCTGCTTCATTCCCCAGTATCTGAACCCGAGTAGAAAAAGCATGACGGATCAACCCGATATGACGTTGGCCGCGCCCGACGACCGCAACGATGGCCCCGTGTCGATCGAAGAGTACGAGGCCTTGAACGCCAAGCTGACCGAGGCCGAAACCGCTGCGTCAACGGCCCGCGATGGTCATCTGCGTGCGCTTGCCGAACTCGACAACGTGCGCAAGCGCGCCGAGCGTGAGATCGACAGCGCCCGCAAGTACGGCAGCGAGCGCGTGCTTGGTGACCTGCTGGCGATCAGCGACAGCCTGGAGCTGGGCCTGAAGGCTGCCGGTGCGCCGGAAGCCACGGTGCAGTCGATACGCGAAGGCATGGCGCTGACCCAGAAACAGTTGGCAATGTTCTTCGAGAAGTTCGGCGTCGTCGCTGTCGACCCGGCCGGTCAGGTCTTCGACCCGACCTATCACGAAGCGGTATCGGCCATCCCGAGCAGCGATGTCGCGCCGAACCACGTCCTCAGCGTCATGCAGAAGGGCTACCGCCTGCACGAGCGTCTGCTGCGGCCGGCGATGGTCATCGTCGCCAAGGCGCCGCCGACCTCGTAACGCGGTTGCTGACCGGATTCCGGCGCCAGCGCTTGAATCTGCGGCTTCCGACAACAAATAGTTTTCATCCCCAATACACGTAACTCTCACGAACTCTGGAGTAGCAGACACATGGCCAAGATCATCGGCATCGACCTCGGCACCACCAATTCCTGCGTCGCGATCATGGAAGGCGGTACGGCCAAGGTCATCGAGAACGCGGAAGGCGAGCGCACTACGCCGTCGGTTGTCGCCTATCAGGAAGACGGCCAGACCACCGTCGGCCGCCCGGCGAAGCGCCAGGCCGTCACCAATCCGCACAACACGCTGTATGCGGTGAAGCGCCTGATCGGCCGCCGTTTCGACGACGCCGTGGTGCAGAAGGACATCGCGATGGTGCCGTACAAGATCGTCAAGGCCGCCAATGGCGATGCTTGGGTCGAAGCGCGCGGCAAGCCGATGGCTGCCCAGCAGATCTCGGCCGAAGTGCTGATCAAGATGAAGAAGACCGCCGAAGACTATCTCGGCGAGAAGGTCACCGAAGCGGTCATTACCGTGCCGGCTTACTTCAACGACGCCCAGCGCCAGGCGACCAAGGACGCCGGCAAGATCGCCGGTCTCGACGTCAAGCGCATCATCAACGAGCCGACTGCGGCCGCGCTCGCCTTCGGCATGGACAAGGTCAAGGGCGACCGCAAGATCGCCGTCTATGACCTCGGCGGCGGCACCTTCGATATCTCGATCATCGAGATCGCCGAAGTCGATGGCGAGCACCAGTTCGAAGTGCTGTCGACCAATGGCGACACCTT